>JBCCTX010000046.1:0-32233 GCA_039197765.1 Bacteroidota bacterium | reverse complement strand
CCCCGCCCCCAGTTCAGGGGGAGTATTTGCTTGCGAAAGCGAAGGGGTAAGGAGAGTTCCTAGCGCCGCAGCTCCCAAGCCTAGGCTGGTCTTACTGAGAAAGTCTCTGCGGGTGTATTGTTTTTCGTAGTTATTGCAATGGGACATGGTTAATTGGTTGAATAGTCCATAGTCGACAGTCCAAAAATACACTCAAGGTCCTTCTAAGAAAAACTATGGACCATTTAGCTATGGACCGTGGACTCAATTATCTTTTCATATACGCCTCATCGTGGTTTAGCATCATACTGGATACAATCGTCATAGCAGCTAATTCCTCGGAAGGAACGGAGGATTCTACAGGAGATATCCCTACTTCGAGTAGTTTGTGTGCTTCCTCAGTTTGGCTTTTATATTTCTCTAGTTCTGATTGATATAAATCTCGAAAGAGCTGTATCTCTTCCTCTATGGCCTTTCTGCTAGTTGCAAGCCGGAAACCAAATTCTAATTGTGATCCTAGGTCTTTTCCCCCCTCTTGTAAGATTCGTTCCCCCATCTTTCTAGCTGCTTCTACAAATTGTGGGTCATTCAGCAGAACGAGGGCCTGCATAGGCGTATTGGTTACTTGTCGCTGGACGGTGCAAATGGACCGAGTAGGTGCATCAAAAGCCTGCATAGAAGGAGGAGGAGAAGTCCTTCGAATGAATGTATACAAGCTCCTTCGATGCATCCCAAACAAGGTATCAGCTTTATAGCGCAATAGGCGAGGGGAGAAACTCCCCTTATCTATCCAAAGTCCTTTGGGTTGATAGGGCTTTACGCTCGGTCCTCCCACCTGAGGGTTTAATAGGTTGCTAACGCTCAGGGCATTATCCCGAATCATTTCAGCGGGTAGTCGATAACTGGGGCCACGTGCTAGGAGGAGGTTATCGGGATCTATTTCTTGAAGTTCTGGTCTTACCTTGGAATCCTGCCTGTAGGTAGCGGACATGACCATGTATTTGATTAATGCTTTCACATCCCAACCGCCTTTGACAAAGCGCAAAGCGAGTGCATCCAGCAATTCTGGATGGGTAGGTAAGGTACCTTGATTCCCAAAATCTTGAGGAGTACTTACGAGGCCTCTCCCAAATATCATCTGCCAGTAGCGGTTGACGGTTACTCTTCCTGTCAGGGGATTTTCTGGATTGGTAATCCATTTAGATAGGCCTACGCGATTTCGAGGATAGTCAGTGGGGAAGTTGAGAATAGAGCTGGGGGTAGTGGCTTCCACTTCTTCAGTAGGGAGATCGTATTGCCCTCTATCGTACAAATACATCGTACGAGGTGTGGGCATCTCTTCCATAACCATGACTTCGGGAAGGGTATCGAGAATGTGCAACCTTTGCTCGTGTAATTCTTCTACCTGTTTGATGGTTCCTGCGTATTCAGGAGATTTTCTAACGAGAAAGTGATTGAGTTTTTCTTCAGGACTAGCTTTGCCCTTCAATCCGAGTAAGGTGTTTATTTCCAAGTGAGTCAAATCAATCCCAAACAATCGAATATCGTCTAAGGCTCCAAGGAAAATACCATTGTCTCCAGTGAAGGCCCGGTAACTTTTGGCTATCCGCAAGGCGCGATTATCAGGCTGGTGATTAGGCGTTACGGTTTTCATAGACCGGCTTAACCGGTCAAAGTAAACCTGACTTTCTGCTTCTTTACCATTGATGTACAGGTGGAGCCCCTCAGCCGTACCTTTACCGTCGTAGGTAAAGAGGACATGCGTCCATTCATTCAAGGGAATACTTGTCTCGGTTTGTTTGTGAAAATAGTTATGGGGAAGGGAATGAATGAACTTGACAGATATATGGTTAGAAGTATCTAGCGTTAGCTCCCAGCCTCTCCAATAGTTATTTTTATTCCCAGAGTTCCCAATAAGTGTTTGATGTTCCCCACGTTTTTCGGGATGAACCCACATCCCTACAGAGAAGGGGTCGGTAATTTCAAAACGTCCTTCTTCCCCAATATAAAGCACATCGTAGTCATTATCGAAGCGAAAGGCTTTGCCAATTTTTCCAGGGATGAGTTCTACCTCTCCGGTAACAGTAGTAGTAATTTCTCGATCAGCTCGTTGTCCTTTGTTCCCTTTTTTATCCTTGAGGGTATTAACCGATTCTAGGGGAAGGTGTATGAGCTGATGGGAGCGCAAATCCGCCATAGAAGGATTCGCATCTTCTAGGAAGGTTTTCAAAGCGGCAACCTCCTTCTTATTTTTCTGGAGGACGGTTTTCAATCCATCGAGTTTCTCATCAATCTGATCTATCTTGTGAGAAAGGGTATCTGAAGCCATCATGAGGATTGGTCCATAATTGCCATCATCTCCTGTCATCCCCAACTCTTTTACATTGTTGAAGAAGGCTGCAAGCTGATAGTATTCTTTTTGGGAAATGGGATCGAATTTGTGGTCGTGACAGCGTGCACATTCCATGGTGATTCCCAAAAAAGCGGTTGCAGTAGTGTTGGTCCGGTCATACACGTATTCCAGCCGATATTCTTCTTCAATTATCCCTCCTTCAGCTGTCATTTGGTGATTGCGATGGAAAGCTGTAGCCAAAATCTGCTCCTTAGTTTTTCCCGGCAACATATCGCCAGCTATTTGATCCAAGATGAATTGATCATAAGGCATATTTTGGTTAAATGCTTGGATGACCCAATCCCTCCAGGGCCACATATTGCGCCATCCATCGGCGTGCAAGCCATGAGAGTCGGCATAGCGCGCTACATCCATCCAATCTAATGCCATTCGCTCTCCAAAGGAAGAGGAGGCCAAAAAGCGATCTACCCAGTATTCATAAGCCTGTTCACTCGAATCGGCTAGAAATTCGTCTATCTCCTCCAAACTGGGAGGTAGGCCTCTAAGGTCAAAGCTTAGCCGCCTCAATAATCGCTCTTTTTGTGCTTCTGGAGAGGGGCTGAGCCCATTCCGTTCTAGTTCTGCGAGAATATATCCATCTATTTCATTTTGCCCCCAAGTTTTATTCTTCGTTGTGGGAGGGGCTTGATGGGTAGGCGGGATAAATGCCCAATGTGGTTTCCATTCCGCTCCTTGCTCGATCCACTTCCCGATTAGGGCAATCTCATAGGGACTTAGGCTGAGATTGGACTCTGGGGGAGGCATAAGCTCATTTTTGTCCTCGTGGTTGATGCGGTTCCAGAGTTCACTATTCCTAAGACTTCCTTTTTCTAGGGCTTTTTTGCCTGATTCTGCAAGTATTTCGAAGGCTCCTTCCTCTGTATCCAGGCGAAGATCAGCTTCTCTGGTATTGGCGTCTGGGCCATGGCAAGAATAGCAGCGATCCGAAAGGATGGGCTTAATATGATAATTGTAATCAACGATGGCAGGGAGTGGGGTCTCCAGACTTGAGTCCACCTGTTCAAGCGACGTACACCTTTCAAAGCCTATCACAATACCCAGCAGGGCGAGTATGCACAGCCCTACTGTGATAATCCGAGGTAATTTCATACAAAAGCGGTTTTTAGTAGCCAGGGAAAATATACAAAAATTTAAGAGGAAATGAGACAGACTTCTTAAGATTAAGCAGGGACTAAATTTTTTTCAAAAATTGCCAATGCTTCTGGCAAATTCTTGCGGCCATAACCTAGACGAAAATATTGATTACTGTATCCGTAATACTGTCCGGGAAGCAATAATACCCCTTTCGTTTGTGCAAGACGTTCGTAAAATCTATCATGAGGCTCCTGTTCCCACTTGGGAAAGGCTATGGCGCCAGCCGAAGGTCTTGACCAGGAAATCAGTGCAGAATTTCTCTTAAAGAAGTCATCCAATACTTCCAAGTTGTGTTGCACAATTGCTTGATTTCTATCTAGGAGCTTCTGAGCGTTCTTTAAAGCAACTATGGAGAGAAATTCGCTAGGAGCCGCATTACAAATGGTTGTATAGTCCTTGAAGGATGCGAGTCGCTGGGTTACGGCGCTATCCTTAGTGGCTGTCCAACCGATTCGCAGGCCAGGTAGGCCCAGGCTTTTGGACATTACCCCGAGAGAAATTCCTTTTTCATATTGGGTAAATGCGGGGGGGAGTATGGGAACTCCTGGATACTCGAGGCCTCGATATACCTCATCCACAAAAAGGTATAGGCCGTGTTTACGACATATTTGGACCAGGGCCTCAAAAAAGCCTGGGTCAGGGTAGTATCCAGTCGGGTTATTTGGGAAATTAACCACCACTAAGCGTGTGTGAGAAGAAATTTGATCTTTCAAGTAGGCTAAGTCCATTTCCCAGGCTTTTTGGGGATTCATCGGCCAGGGTTTAACCTCTGCTCCCACACCCTTCGCAACTTCAAACAGGGATTGGTAACAGGGAGTCTGTACGATGACTGATTCGCCAGGGCTTAATAGGACATTCATGGCGATGAAAATACCCTCTTCCGCTCCTGAGAATACGAGTATATCCTCCATTTTCGCTCCTGGATATTGATTGGCGATTAATTGACGCAGTTCGGGATTGCCAGCCGATTCTGTATATCCCAAATGAAGTTGTAAAAAGTCTTCCTCAGCTCCAGACTCTAAGGCCAAAAGGTCTGAAATGTGTAAAGACTCGCAATCCGAGGAGCACAATAAATGAGGAGTGTGAAACTCATATTTTGCAAAATAGCGTTCTAACTGGAAATCTTGTAGGTGCATAAAAGGGACCGTTAAACAATTTTGATTTTTTTCATGATTAGGCCAACCTTATGAGGGGAAAATTTGTCTTATGAATGTTGGACTTACTCTACTAATTTCGCCTCACGAAACTATCTTTTTATCAACATCTATCATCGAATATAGTCAGTTACTCTGAAAAACATCCAACTAAAACTACATGAGAGTATTTTCCTTTCTACTCCTTGGCCTTTGTATAGGTTTTCAATCCCTGGGGCAAAATGTCACCCTTAGTGGTTATGTCAAAGATGCCCAAAGTGGGGAGACCCTCATTGGAGCAACGGTTGTAATCCCTGAGCTTCAAACGGGCACCAATTCTAATGCATATGGGTTTTACTCCCTGTCCATCCCGCCCGGTTCCTACAAAATTCGCGTGTCTTATTTGGGATACTCTCCCTATGAGGATTCACTGGAACTCACCCAGGATTTGGGTATGGACCTGGAGTTGGGCGAGGTTGAGGTAGAACTAGAAGAAGTGATCATCAGTTCTCAAGCTGCTGATCGCAATGTCACCAGCTTGGAAATGAGCGTCAACCAACTCAATATTCAAACCATTCGAAAGATGCCTTCCCTTTTGGGAGAAGTAGAAATCATTCGAAGCATTCAACTCCTTCCTGGAGTAAGTACTGTTGGAGAGGGAGCATCCGGCTTCAATGTGAGGGGAGGGAGTATAGACCAAAATTTGATTCTACTAGACGAAGCACCTGTTTATAACTCTGCCCATTTATTTGGGTTCTTCTCGGTATTTAATCCAGATGCAGTCAAGGATGTGAAGCTGTATAAAGGGGGAATGCCTGCCCGCTATGGCGGTCGCCTTTCCTCCATCTTGGACGTACGAATGAAAGAAGGGAATAATCGGCGTTTTGAGATGAATGGAGGCATCGGCCTGATTTTTAGCCGCCTTTCCATAGAGGCACCTATTATTAAGGATAAAGCTTCCTTTATCATCGCGGGACGGCGCTCCTATGCAGACATCTTGGCTCAGCCTTTCCTCAATGATGAATTTGAGGGCTCAGCCTTAAATTTCTATGACCTTACTGCCAAGGCCAATTATCAGATCAACGATAAGAACCAAATCTTTGTCTCAGGGTATTTCGGAAGGGACAATTTTCGCTTCGGTTCGGTAGGAGGCTTCGAGTGGGGAAACCAAACGGGTACTTTCCGGTGGAATCACCTCTTTAGCCAAAAGCTATTTGCCAACCTAACCTTGTACTACAGCAACTACGATTACCAGATCAACTTCGAGGAAGAGGATGAAGGGGATCAGAATTCCTTCGATTGGCGTGCTGAGATTTCTACTTATGGCGTAAAGCCTGAATTTTCGCTCTTTGTAACCCCCAAAAATGTTATTCGGTTTGGAGGGCAGGCGATCGTGTATGAATTTGAACCCGGGACAGCTGTGGGAATCAGCGAAGGAGAGGTCTCGGATATCTCTTTGGATAATAAATATGCAATTGAGAGCAGCGTATTTATTGAAAATGAGCTAACCCTTTCCAATCGTTTTACCATGAATTACGGCCTGCGCTTTTCACACTTCAATTATACGGGTGAAGGAATTGCTTATACTTACGGTGATGCCCCAGTTGGACTAAGGCCCTCGGTAGTTGGGGAAGAAACCTTCGACCAATGGGAATCTATTGAGACCTACTCCAATTTCGAACCGCGCTTTTCTTTTAAGTATCAACTGAATGAGAAGAGTTCGATTAAGGGAAGCTTTGCCCGTACGGCTCAATATATCCACCTGATCTCAAATACAACTGCCTCTGTTCCTATCGACGTATGGACGCCTAGTACTAACAACATTCAGCCACAAACCGCCAATCAGGCGGCTATCGGCTACTTTAGAAATTTTTCGGATAATGCCTACGAGTTTTCCCTAGAGGCCTATTACAAGGAAATGGATAATATTGTAGACTACATAGATGGAGCCGATTTGGTCCTGAATGAATTCTTGGAAGGGGAAATTCTCCCAGGAACGGGAAGGGCCTATGGGTTGGAAGCTTATTTGGAGAAGAAAAAAGGAGACGTGACGGGCTGGATTAGCTATACCTTGGGTAGGTCGGAACTCCAAGTCGAGGGGATTAATGAAGGGGAATGGTATCCCAATCGATTTGATCAAACCCATAGTTTGAGCATCGTGGGATTTTACCAGCTGAGTAAGCGCTGGTCCTTTGGGGCTAATTTTGCACTGAATAGTGGAACACCTACAACCTTTCCTACCTCCAGGTTTGAACAACAAGGATACATCATTCCTGATAATGCAGGAAATACGCGAAATAACGTTCGTATTCCTGCCTATCACCGGTTAGATTTTTCAGCTACTCTAGATGGGAAAGATAAACCAGATAAACGCTGGAAGGGGCAATGGGTCTTTTCTGTGTATAACCTCTACAATCGGAGAAATCCCTTTTCTATCTTTTTCCGCCAAGAGGTGGATCGAGTACCCATCGGAAATCCTGTGATGACGGAAGCCATTCGCCTTTCCGTAATTGGTAGCTTTATCCCTTCTGTTTCTTATAACTTCTCATTTTAATCCTATGAAAACGCTTATCCCTTATATAATAGCAGTAGCATTTGGCGGTCTTGTTCTGTCAAGTTGTGAAGATGTAATTGATGTAGACTTAGTAGACGCTGAGCCTATTTTAGTCGTAGATGCCTGGCTGAATAATCAGTCTATTCCCCAAGAAATTCGGTTGACGCGCTCTCAGCCATATTTCGATAGCTCCATCCCTCCAGGGATTGAAGATGCAAGTGTTCTTCTGAGAAGTTCCTCTGGGATTACCAGAGAGTTCATGTACCAGGCAGATGGTACCTATGCCTGGATACCCGATGCAGGAGAAGTCTTGGGAACAGTGGGTGATAGCTTTTTTCTAGAAATAAATTGGGAGGGGAATACCTATTCCTCGAGTTCCAGTCTCAAAAGAGTGCCACGCATTGACTCCATTGTAACGGAAAATCGCACAGATGAGATTTTTGGCCCAGATGGGATTTACGCACAGTTTTTTGCCAGAGATCCCCAAGGGGTTGGCGACACCTATTGGATCAAGACCTTTAAAAATGGAGAATTTTTAAACAAGCCTTCAGAACTCAATATTGCCTATGATGCGGGCTTTGATCCTGGGTCCCGGATTGATGGGCTTATATTTATTCCTCCTATCCGAGAATTCATCAACCGTATTCCCGATGAAGACAATGAAGCGGATGATGGGGACGTTCCTCCCTACGAGGTAGGGGATTTGATCCGAGTTGAAATTCACTCGATCAACCTGGAGGTATTCCGTTTTATGGAGACGGCTCGAGATCAGATGCGGAATGGAGAAAACACCATTTTTGCTATCCCTCTTGCCAATACCCGTGGGAATGTAAGGAACGAAGCTACTGGAGAATTGGTCTTGGGAATATTTGTTGTTTCAGCAATAAGTAGTCTAGAAATTGAGGTAGAATAATTTTTTTCAAAATTTTATTTTCTTTTTGTCCTATTTGCTCATCTTCATTCGTCATGGGGGTGTAAATATTTAATGAGCAATTTTTAATTCACTTTAAAACACACAAAGACATGAATGAATTTATGATGCTTTTCCGCCACATCCCCAATCCCTCTTTTGTACCCTCACCCGAGCAGATTGAAGCAGAAATCAAAAAATGGCAGGACTGGATAGGAGGTATTGCCGCTCAGGGGAAATTTAACCAAACCAACCAATTGGGGTATGAAGGCAAAATGGTTAAGGCTGATGGGGTGGTAACAGACGGGCCTTATGCAGAATTAAAAGAAATCATGGGGGGCTATATCATTGTGAAAGCTCAGGATCTAGACGAAGCGGTAACCTTAGCTGCTGGATGTCCCATTTTTGAGCGAGGAGGAAGTGTAGAAGTTCGACCTATCCTAAAAATGTAGGGGTCCTTTTAGAGAGTTACATTTCAATTTCTTTTACACTTAAATCCAATCATAATGAACAATATATTTGATCCACATATCCGCATAGAACTTAGCAAAAGGATTTCTCAGATACAGCCCAACTCTCAGGCAGAGTGGGGTAAAATGAATAGCTTCCAAATGCTTCGTCATTGTACAGAAAATGAAAGAATGCTATTGAGAGAAAAGCGGTTTCGCAGACTTTTCATAGGAAGATTGTTCGGTAAACTGGCATTAAAATCCAATTTGAAGGATGAATCGCCCCTGGGTAAGAATAGTCCTACTCATCCAGATTTGGTCATTAAGGAACAAGGAGATGTGGAAAAGGAGAAAATCCGATGGATGAACTTATTGGAACAATATGCCACTAAATCTCGGGATTCCTACGAAGGGTTTATTCATCCTTTTTTTGGAAAGATGAATCACGATCAGGTAGGGAAGTTCGCCTACAAGCACATTGATCATCACCTAAGGCAATTTGGCGTTTGAATACCGGAGATTCAGAACTCATCCCCAATTTATTCCGAACAGAGTACAGCAAATTGGTTGCTGTGCTCTGTAAGGTATTTGGCATTCAGCATATTCAGGTAGCAGAGGATATAGTAAGTGATACCTTTCTACTTGCAGCGGAAACCTGGGGAAAAAAAGGAATACCTGATAACCAGGTAGCATGGTTGTATACAGTTGCAAAAAATCGGGCGAGAGATTATTTGAGAAAAGAAAAGATCAGAAAGGAAAAAGTTGAGCCTTTCCTTCAGCAAAAAGAAGACAGGGTAGAGATTTCCCTAGACTTTGCTGTTGAAAATATCCAGGACAGCCAACTTCGAATGCTCTTTGCCCTGTGCCATCCTTCTTTGAAGCAAGCAGACCAGGTCATCCTCTCTCTTCGTATTTTATGTGGCTTTGGGATCGAGGAAATAGGTTCAGCTCTACTGTCTACCAAAGATAAGATCAATAAGCGGTTGTTTCGTGCTAAAAAAAGCCTGCGAAGTGGCTCAATCTCCTTAGATTTTCCTTCCACAGAAGAGATACCCAATAGGCTAGATAGTGTACTTCTGACGCTCTACCTATTATTTAATGAAGGGTACTATTCAAAAAGTAACGATCCTAATATGTGCAAAGATTTTTGCTTGGAAGCCATGAGACTTGCTCTGCTCCTAAATGCCGTTCCGCTTACACACAGTCCTAAGGTGGCTGCGCTAATTTCTTTAATGTGTTTTCATACCTCTCGTTTTGGCGCTCGGTACTCTGAAGAAGGGGAATTTATTTTATTTCAGGATCAGAACCGAGAAATGTGGGATCAGGATCTCATCAAAAAAGGGGAATATTTCCTCAACCTGGCCTCTACCGGGGAGCAGGTAAGTACCTACCACCTAGAAGCGGCTATTGCGTTTTGGCACACCCAACCGGAGGATAAAGAAAAATGGGAGAATATCCTCCAATTGTACAATTACTTGCTGCAAGTCTCCTATTCCCCCCTCGTCGCGCTCAATCGGACCTTTGCCCTAGCAAAAGCCAATGGAATTGAAGAAGGACTGAAAGAAGCCTTAAAGCTCAACCAAGATGAAAATCCGTTGTATCATTGTCTGCTGGCAGAATTTTACCAGGGTTCTCAGGATGGTAAGGCTTCAGAACATTTACAGAAAGCCCTAAAATTGTCTCACTCTGAACGGGAAAGAAACTTGATGAAGCGAAGGCTAGATTCTTTGGAAGAATAAACCTAATGAAGGGCTTTTTTCAAATTTCCTTAAGTTCCCTTCATTTGCCTTTTTGCCAAATTTAATCCCATAGGGATGTTCTATCGGTAGCAATCTGTGTCCCCCTTTTCCCAGCCACTAAGGTAACACCTTATTTCCCTGGCCGCCGATAAGTATGGAGGTTGCCAATGTGCTACCCATAGATTGACCCTAAGGGGACAGTCTTTTTCTTGCGGAAAAAATACCTGTGTGTGATGTATTGAAGAACTTAAGGAATCAGCAGTACACGCTCAGTATACGTTTGGAGTCCATCATGTATAGATAGGGTATAAAGACCTGAACTTAAATGAGAGAAGTCTAAGGAGAACACTTCCTGGGAAGAATTTTCTTTCTGTAGCAAATGCGTGGAGACCTCTCTTCCCATCCCATCGTGAAGGGTTAGTTGAAAGGTATTCACCTTATTTGAACCTATAGTCAATTCTACGATACCTGCACTTGGGTTGGGCTGAATAGAAATCAAAGATTCCGAGAACGTAATGCTGGAATCCATTGTAGGTCCAAAGGCAGAAGCTGCAGACCGATTGGTACTAGGGCTAGCGCAGCCAATTACCTGAAACTCAGCTAGAGAGAGCGGAAAACGCTGAATTAGCTGAACGCGTACATATCTAGCTAGTATACTATCTAAGGATATGCTATTCCAGGGCAATGGTTCTTCAGGTACAAAGACATAGCTCGCATCCTCTTTGAGTAAGTTCGTCATGAGGTCATTGCTCGTGAAGGGGGTTGGAGAAAACATCACAACACCGAATCTCAGCCGATCCTGTACAGCGTCTGTTCTACCCATGTAGTTTAATTCATGTAGTACATGGGTATCGCCTAGGTCTACTTCCCACCAGGAATGAAGATCGTTGTTGGTATGGGTATAATGGCGGGTATTGCTCCAGTTGCCTCCTACGGTGGAAGGATCTCCATTTACAGCGTAGCTAGGGGTAAAAGAGAGGTACTGGCTCGATTGTGAGGATGCCTTATTTTGGGAGATGTTGATGAGGTTATTGCAACTATAGTTGGCATCGGCTACCCCTGAATTATATCCACTAAAATAAAAGCCTGCGTTTGTATTGGCCTTACCGGGTTGGGGGATATTACACCCCATGACCTGCACCTCACCTAGGGACAAATAGTTTCGGTTGATCGTCTGTATTCGCACATATCGGCCATAAACATTCTTTAGATCCATCGTATTCCAGGGGTTGGGTTCCTGGTGCATGAGGTAGAATGTTACATCTGGTTTTGTTAAGTTCTCCAATACATCATCACTGGTAAAGGGAGTGGTAGAAACCATGACGACTCCATATCGCATTCTTTCCTGGTGATCGTCAGTCCGGCCCATTATATTGATCTGCTGTATTTGGTAAATATCTTCCAGGTCTACTTCCCACCAAGCATAGCGATCAAAGTCTGAGTGCGTATAGAGGCCATCGTTCCATGTCCCGTCTACGGTAGTCGGATCTCCGTTCACTGCAAAGGTGGAGTGTCTGAAATTGTACCTACTAGACTGAAAACTCGGTTTATTTAGCGCCAAGTTTACCCAATCCATGCAAGTAGAGGTATCGGGAAGACAAGCTTGACTTGCTGAGGGCCCATTTCCTATCGGCTGATACCCACTGTTTGGACTGATGACGAATTTATCTAGCGCTACTCCATCTTCTCGAACCCATGCATTCAGGGTGTATACACCCGGTTCAGCAATTTGAATTTCCATTCTGGATCCAAGAATTGTTCCTACCCAGATCCAAGCATTGGGGAATGTAGTGGTAACTCCATACCCTCCAAAGGACTCACTATTGCCGTTGATCCCAATGTGGAAGGAATCATCTGATGGATCTGCTCCTAAAATGCGTGCCCAAAGGTAGTAGGTCCCTGCCTGGGGAAAATAAACTTCGTAGTCAAGGCGTGCCCCAATAGTCAAATCTCGGGAATTGAAGCCTTCCCCCACAGCATACATAGCTTCTCCTCGAGAAGCATCAGCATAACTTCTCTTTTCCCACTGCGTTTCTTCGCCTCCTACAGAACCAGGAACTATTTGAGTATAGTTTTCGGCTTCAATGACTACACGGCCTGTGGAAGGGTTGAAACAAATTCCTTCTTCTTCTGCGGAGGAAGCCTCGTATTGGGGATTGCCCAGGATGTGTACATTGTCGAAAAGGGCATCTGCCAGTGCCGTATTGTCATGGCTGTGGATGACTAATCCTGCATAAACCTGGGCGTTCATAGGCAGGTCCACTTCTTGCAAAAGACCCCAATTTACGCCATTGGAAGAGGTGTATACGGAAATCAGTTGAGCTCTTCTAGACAATCTGAACCAAATAGGTTGCGAAGAATTGGTGGTTCCCCCATTCCCTGTAGTACCTGAGGTACCTGTGTTTTCGCGTGTTTGAACTTGATAGGTACCCGTAGGGTTTGCTAGTAAGGAGATTGACTTACCATCCGAGGAAAGGGAATTGCGAATCATGATCCCCGCAGCCGCTTGGTCATTGCTTGGAGAGAGTTGTAGGATACGTGCGATAATTTCTCCGTCTCCCTCCATCTCTTTGTAGGCGAAATGAAAGTCATCCGAATTACTTCCCATAGAAGAGCCAGAACCTGATAGAGAAATTAGTTGTTCTTCCTGGCAAGCTTTTCCGGGAAGCTGTGTATTACCGATATCTGTGACGTGCCAAGCTCCCGGAAGCGTACAATCTGGTACATAGCCCCTAGGTTTAACATAATCAAAGGCAGCTTGACGTTGAGCCCCATTTGTTACCCGCCCATTGAGAACGAGGAAGCGAGATGGGCCTACATATTTCTCAACGACATCACTCGTGGGGAAGCCGAAGTCATTGTAGCCCCTGTTGAGGTTAGTTCCCCCCGCACTACTCGTAGCATAGTGTCGGTAAATGCCCCATCTTATTTCAGGATACTCTTCATCGACAAACATCGTTGGGCCAATGATTTCTCCCACTAGGTTCATAGTTAATCCATAGTCGTTGGGGTCATCTACATGGGGATTGTAGCGCCATACCCGGATAAATCCATCCGAATTGGGACTCAGGTAGCACTCTATGATCATATCCGACCACTCATGGGGGCGTAAATGTGTTTCTATGATTTGCTTTACCCTGTGTTGGATGGTACTTCCATCTCTTACAGGGCCATCAGGTGCGCTGAGCGACCGCAATTCCAACTGCCACTTTTCCGTAATAGCTATTTCTACTGCTGGACTTCCACTCGCACCTCTGGGCTGGCTTCGAAGCTGGAAGATGGTAGAAGCCTGGGGATCAATGGCTGTATAAAACTCACTCCAGCCCATCCAAAATGTTTTTCCGCTTCGAAGCTCCCATACATCTCCTGTTTCCAGCCGATCTCCTTTATATTTATTGAATAACTCTGCGCGTTTGTTTCGCTGACTCTCTCCGGGATAGGGATCTCCAGAGTCGATATAAAACCGACAGGAAGCTGTGCCCAGATTTCTTACATAGGTGTAGTCATTAGGAGAGACAATTACCCCAGAGTTGTCAAACTCAAGGTTCCTGAAAAAGAGTTGGTCAAATAGTCCTTGGTCTGTCCAGTCTACCTCATACTGCTTGTCTACGTTGGTCAACTGGGCGGACAGCGTTGAAAAAGACAACGCATAAAGTAGATAAACAATGAGCGCTTTGATGATTTGTTTTATCGACTCAAGGGGAGTATGTAAGTTCCCTGTTACAGGCATAATAAAAGGCCTTTAATACTTAATTCTTAACCTAAACGCGTAGTAGGAATGTGATATGCGAGCTATTCCGTTTATGGAAATTATTGTCCAAAAGTAATAATTTAAATAATTATAAACATAATTTGTTTGTATAAAAAAAAATCCCCCTGAATCATCAGAGGGATTCTTAGTTTTAACGGTGGGTTTAACTGCTTCTACCTGAGCTATCAGGGTGAGAAATCAAGTATGCTTCAAACCTAATTTATTTTACCTCAAACTGTTTACTTCCCCATAAAACTTGGCCATTTTTTCGTATCCCTTGTACAATAGCCGTAAAAGAACCAGCTTGATCACTGGTTTCAAAAAACTCGGTGTGTGCGGAGTTACCCTTTACAGCTATATGGGGATTCCAATGTAGGGTAGTGCGTAGATCCGGTCGATCGGTATTCTTGGGATCAGTTGAATCGAATACGGCAAATTCACGTGCCTTATGAAAGCCGATATGAGAAAACCTTAGCAGGCCAGGGGTAGGTTGATCTGTTAAATAGCTCGTGAGGCGGGTGTAGATTAAAATAACATTGTTCCCTCCCCTTGCACCGAAAATAGACGCATCAGGGCCTTTCAACAAATCGATGAATTCAACATCCCTTACAGAAATATTGGCTAAGTAATCCCAAGGAACTGGAACGCCATCAACGAGGAGAAGAGGACTTTGATTACCTTGAAAACTAGTAGGACCTCCTACTCGGATTTCCCCTCCCACTTGGGTTACTCCTGGCATTCTTATCAAAAGGTCTCTTACAAATGGTAGGTCCCTCCCTCCAGGAATGGAATCCACCACCATTCTTCTGGTAGGCGTTCCATAAAATGCTAGGTCATTCCTTCTTTTTTCTGCTTGGGAAATTCGCTTGGCAGTTATCTCTACTTCATCTAATTGGATAAGTAGCGAGTCAAAATTCTTGGCAATCGCAAGGACATTTTGGCTGAGGGTGGTGTACGCCTCGATAGTACTTGATGGCTCTCGTGCTTTTGTAGGGAAAGTTGGAAAAGATAACTCAGGCCGGGATAGTTCCTTATCAAGGGAAAGGTTGGCTTGGGTGTTATCTTTGAGGTCAATTTTTTCCAAGTTGTTCTTTCCCTTTTTTCCTAATTTAAATCGTCCTTGCAATATCACATCCGTAGTATCGAATAGTAGATAAGGCCCAAAACTAAACTCTCCCTGCTCATTGGTTGTAGCTTCTTCGAATAGATTATCTTCTAGAATACTCAGATATACTTTTCCAGGCTGCGGAACATCTTTCTTTTCTTTTTTACTCATTTTTCCACTGATATAAATACCTCTTTCTAAGGGAAACGGGGGTTCAGCTTCAGGGGAAGAAATCTCCTGCCAGCGGAAACGCCGCCATCCACGCGTCATCAGCCATTGATTGATCAATTGGTCGCGGACATTAGGGGCTTGTTCGAAGAGGAGGCTCCTGGCCTCAACTAGCGGAAGGTTTACATCACTATTCAGCAGCAGCCAAGTTCGAATATCTTCTAATTCTTTTCCATTTGCGATAGATGGTACAATACTCATACTCAAATCTGCTCCATCAAGGGAATCTACTCCCGCGGATAGCTCGGGAAGGCTAACAGCTAATTCTACTTCGGCTCTTTTCTGGTAAACTCCAGGCCCTAATTCAATCCTTAGCTCAGTGTCAGAGGCTTCAGGAGCAGAAAAAAATAGGCGTTCAGCCATGGGTTCGCCGGAAGGAGTAAATACAGTTGCCACATAAACACCTGGTGCCATGTCTTCTTTGGGAATTGAGATAAGTGTTGCTTGCCCTTTCAGGTTTAGCTCTTCTTCTAAGTAGGGAATTCCTCTATGATGGACTACAATCGTGGATCCTTCAAGACCATTTAGAATGTTTGTCCGAATTACGAGCTGGAACTGAGCCGGTTGATTGAGTACTTGAAGGGTATATCCCTCTGCTAAAATCTCTGGGAGCTTATACAGGTATTTTTTGTCCTCAATTTCAGCATAATAGATTTTTCCTGCTTGTGGCGTAAAGCCCACAATGCCCATACCTTGGGCATTGGTCTTAAAAAACTGAGAACTGGGTTCATCCGAGGAGCTAATACTTCCCTCAACAATTCGAGGAGTTCCTTGGGCATCCATAGCGGTTAGGGCCAGTTGACAAGGAAGGCCGCCCACACAATCTCCTCCTTCTGGGAAAAACTGTACTTCAATCTGAGATTCCCCTAGGGCAGCGGGTATGTAGGAAGTTGATTCTCCTGATTCCTCCATATTTGTCGCTTGGAGACCTGAAACAACTTGTATGGTTTTTTGGAATAAGTACTCCTCTCCCGAATTCCGTTGGTAACTGGTATAGGCAAGTAATTGATACGTCCCAGGGAGCAAATCAGCGGGTAAGGTCAAAGATGCCTGTGAACGTCCTTCCGGGGAGAATAATTTTACCTCCTGAATAGGCTCTTGTTGCGAATTTCGCAGTTCTAGCCTTATGAAAGTGCTGAACGCTCCTAATTTGTGTGTCTGACCATCTACAAGATAACTAGATAGCCAAAGGGTCTCCCCAGCAGCGTAGACCTGCTTATCTGTATGGATAAAAACCTTCTCCGGAAGGTATTGGGACCGGTATTGGGTTAATTTTTGGGTATATTTTGTTTGGCTAAAGGCAGAAAGCTGAAGGGAGATAACAGCAAAAAGTGTTAGGTATCTCATGGTTAGAGTCGTTAGGATCAGAAGAAGGGATATATGGTGGAATATACATTTCCTTTGAGAGAGATTCAATGATAAGTTACCTGCTGTTGATAGATACTTATTTTTCGTGTACCTATTGGATATTCCCCATGTTCTTTGAAGGTATATTGTGATCCTTCTTCAATATTTCTTAGCTTAAGCTACCTACTGAGTACCTAACTTTGATTAGAATCCCATTCAGAAAGGGGAAAAATGAGTCAACTTGGACCTGGCATAAAAACCATTTTTTTGTGTGTATTTACGGTGTCTATCGCTGGTGGAGTCTTCCTCTTGAGCCAGTATCAAGGTAAAGATCACCGAATTGTATTACATGGAGCCTCTCAATTTGGGGACTCCCACTCCTACACAAAAGCCTTAGTCCGTTTTTCAGAGTTAGTACAGAAATATTATCAAGGAGGCCTATCCCTGGAATTCGTTCTCCATAAGAACAGCGAGCTTGGAACGGAGAAAGAGTATTTCAGCTATATGAACATTGGGGCCGTGGTGGACTTTGCCATTACCTCTCCCTCCCATGGTTCTACGTTTTCCCGTGAGATTACCATCATGGATGTACCCCTATTATTCAGCGATACAGAGCATTATCTGGCAGCGATGGAGTCAGGTGTCTTTGTCCCAATTGAAAAGAAGCTTTACGAGCGGGCAGATGTTCTAATTCTAGGGTATGGAGGGGGAGAAAAGCGGCATATTTTTGGCCGGCGACCTGTAAGGAACTTTCAAGAGTTGCAGGGTTTCGATATGCGGGTGATGGGATCCCCTATTCAATCTCGAATATTTGCTGCTCTGGGTGCCACCCCTACAGTTATTGCAGGGAATGAAGTATATAATGCCATTCAAACAGGAGTTATATCTGGCGCTGAAAATTCTGCTTCAGCCATTCAGTATTTCAAATGGTTCGAAGTGGCACAGGATGTCTCTTTAACCGCAGTTTCGATCATTGTACGGCCTCTATTATTTAGTGGAAAGCGCTTTCGAAAATTGCCACCGGATTTGCAAGAAGCGATCAAACGCGCAGGTCGAGAAGCTATGCTATATGAACGAACGCTAGAAATCGAAACAGATGCTCCTTTAATGGAGCAATTAGCTGAAGAAGGAAAGGTGAACTTGCATACCTTTGCCAATCGCGATACCTTACTCCAATTAGCTGATCCTGTCCAGAAAGCTTATGCCGAAGAGATAGGAGTCTCAGAGATTTTAGACGCTATACATGCCCTAAAGTAATATTTGAACCCTTTTGATCTCCAATTCACTACCTACTACTTAATACTTACTACCTATTTCCTCACACCCTAACCCCTTCCTCTGTGCAAGTATTCCTCAATCGATATTTTCTTTTTTTGCAAAAAACGCTCTCAGGGCTTCTTATCCTTTTATTGATCCCCGTTCTGCTACAGGTGTTTTCTCGCCTCATTCCCTTTATCCCACGGTATATATGGACAGAGGAGTTGGCTCGCTTTGCCTTTGTCTGGATAATTATGCTTGGATCAAGTGTTGCAGTAAGGGACCAAAGTCATTTTTACGTAGATCTCCTCCCAAATTCTTGGTCGAAGTATGGGCACCTACTTCGTTTAGTCGGCTTTGTGTTCATGCTATTATTGGCCTTAGTTTTCTTAATCGGTGGGTACTACTTTACTCAGTTTGGAGCGACCCAACACTCAGAAATCGCGGGATTACCTATGTGGGTAATTTATATCGCATGGCCTTTGGCGGGACTGAGTTGGATTCTGTTTTTGGTAGAACAAGTCTATCAGGAATTCCGTTCACGTGAAACTATTTAAGTCATGGGTCCTACTGAAGTTGGTCTAATATTGATGGGAGGATTTTTGCTCCTGGTACTCCTCCGAGTCCCTATTTCCTTTGCCTTAGGACTTGCCACCCTCCCTGTATTCCTTTTTCACGATCGGTTGACCTTTACCTTGCTCTTTACAGAGATGTTCCGTGCTTACAATTCCTTTTTGTTATTAGCTGTCCCATTTTTTCTACTTGCTGCCAACCTCATGAATGCAGCGGGAATTACGGATCGCCTTATACACTTTTCCAAAGCCTTAGTAGGCTTTTTACCTGGGGGGCTAGGACATGTCAACATCACGGTTAGTATGCTATTTGCAGGTATATCGGGCTCATCAACGGCTGACTCTGCAGGCATTGGAGCAATTATGATTCCCGCCATGAAGAAAGAAGGCTATGATACCTCAGTAGCTGTAGCAGTTACAGCTTGTTCTTCTGTAATGGGAGTCATCATTCCCCCTAGTGTGCTCATGATTATTTGGGGGGGAGTTATGTCGGTTTCCATTGGGGGACTTTTTCTTGCAGGAGTGATCCCAGGCTTAGCCCTTGGCTTATCTATGATGCTCGCTGTATATCTGTATGCTATAGGTAGGGGATATCCGCGTTATCCACTTGCTACAGTTAAAGAATTTCTGAGTAGTACCTGGAGTGCCTTATTGGCACTACTTACCCCCCTTATTATCGTTGGAGGTATTAGTGGAGGCTTTTTTACCCCTACTGAGGCTTCAGTTATGGCAGTTATATACTCCCTTTTCTTGGGAAAACTCATCTATCGAAACCTAAACTGGGCGATTCTCCAACGGGTCTTCTACGAATCAGCCCGTTTTTCCGCTATTGCCCTTTTTGCCGTGGGGACAGCTTCTGCTTTTGCCTTTCTGCTGGCATTTTTCAAGGTACCTGAAGTATTAATCTCTCAGATCGATAGCCTTTCATGGGGCTATGCTGCCACAGGCTTACTCGTGGCGGGAATTTTTCTCGTCTTCGGTATGTTTATCGATGCGATTCCTGCGATCATCATCTTAGGTACCGTACTTTGGCCAGTGGCAGAGGCAGCAGGTTATCACCCCATTCATTTTGCAATTATAGGGGTTGTTTCGCTGGCTTTTGGCTTGGTTACCCCTCCCTATGGACTCTGCTTATTGATTTGCTGTTCCTTGGGAGAGATTAGCGTGAGAGAAGCCTTGAGAGATGTGGCGATACTACTTATTCCGATGTTGCTTGTCTTGATCTTGATCGTCCTATTGCCAGATCTTGTTTTGTGGTTACCACAAGCTTTGATGCCTGAAAGTTTCTAAGCCACCCGTTTTAGAAATTGGGAAGAGGGTCTATATTTAGAGTTACAATCTGCTTGCTCATGAGAAAATTGCATTTTTACTCTGGACTTACCTTAGCAATATTCATAGGCTTTCACCTCCTCAATCACTTGATGAGTTTAGCTGGACCTGATTCCCATATTCAATTCATGGATACCCTTAGGGTTGTGTATCGTCATCCCATCATTGAGGGGCTGCTTTTATTGGCTGTGGCCATACAAATTTTCTCAGGATTACAAATGTACTGGCCATTGCGTAAGGCCAAATTTGATTTTTGGTATACCTTGAAAATTCGCACAGGCCTGTATATGGCCTTCTTTTTCCTCCTTCATGTGGCCGCAGTATTAGGTGGACGTAGCCTTATGCAACTCGATACTAACCTGTATTTTGGTGCCGCAGGTCTCAATGATTTTCCGCTTCTTTTGTTCTTTGTCCCCTACTATGGATTAGCCATTTTTTCTTTCTTTGGACACATTGCGGCATTACACTGTCAAAGGATGCGTATAGTTATCTTTGGGCTAAATGCTACCCAGCAAGCCAGAATTATCTTAGGACTGGGGGGCCTGATGGTTCTGGTCCTGATGTATGGCCTTACCGGTGGATTTCAAGGACTGGAGATTCCGAAGGAATACGGAGTGATGGTGGGGGAGTAGGGGAATGGGTAGATTTGGGTAGGGAACCAGTTAAAAACCAAATCAACATAAGAATTCTGGTATAAAAAACTTTTATCTTTAATGTTTGTATTACAAATCATTTTTGCTTGTATTGATCTACAATGTAGATATTATGCCTGCCAAAAAAGTAAAACTTCTTCCTAAACAAGAGCGAATGTTGCAAGGCCTGGGGGAAAGACTGAAACTTGCGCGATTGAGGCGAAGACTGACTACCTCTCAGGTTGCAGAACGTGCTTATATCAGTAGATCAACTTTATGGCATGTGGAGAAAGGTAGTCCCCATATTAGCATGGGGATTTATTTTCGGGTTTTATCAGTCCTAGGATTAGCTGAAGATATGGAACAGGTAGCAAAGGACGATGTTCTGGGGCGAAAGCTTCAGGACATAGGGTTAATTCCTAAACAGCGTGCTCCTAAGACAAAGAAAAAGTCATGAAGGAAATTGAAGTTTATGCAGATTGGAATGGACTTCCTAGGACAATGAAAATGGGAGTTTTAGGAATTGAGCAGATTCGTGGAGAGGAAGTCTTTTCTTTTACCTTTGAATCCGAATGGCTAGAAAACTCCAGCTTTTAGAACCTGCATTTAGCTGCCAATTCTAAGTGGGTTTTAATTCAAAATCGTTGAGGAGGATTCTGTGAAATCCCTGAGAATATAGGGGGCAAATTAACTAATCATCCCGCTACCTTCATTTTCTTTACGGTAAAGAAAAAACTGCTCCCTTCTCCGAATTCAGATTCAACCCATATATCTCCTCCATGGAGGTTGACGATCTTTTTGCAATTTGCCAGGCCAATTCCGGTGCCAGGAATGTCCCTCTGGGTATGCCCTACTTGAAACATTTTGAAAATTTTTTCTTTGAGATGTCCTTCTATTCCCTGGCCATTGTCTTTTACCGCAAATTTCCAGTGAGTACCCTGGTCTTCTGCCCATACGCGAACAATAGGCGGAATGCTTTTCTTTCGGAATTTCAAGGCATTAGTAAGTAAGTTTTGAAAAACAGAGCTCAATTCTTCGCGATTTGCTACAAGAATAGGTAGTTCCTGCACGACGACCCTACCCTCTTGGGATTGAATAAAGGTATTGAGGTCGGTGCTGACTTCATGAACCAGGGTATTACAATTTACCTCTTCAAAGTTTTCAATTTGTCCCAATATGCTGTGCGCCAGTAAGGCATCAATCAACTGGTTGAGCCGCGTTCCAGCTTTTTGAATAAAATTCAAATAGATTACCCCCTCTTCGTCAAGGGTTGAAGCCTTTTTCTCTTGAAATAATTTTACAAAACTAAGAATGGTTTGAAGAGGTTGCTTGAGGTCATGTGAAGTAGAGTAGGAAAAATTCTGTAGTTCTTCATTTCGTATTATCAACTGCTCGACCAATTCTTCATTTCTGTTTCGATAAATTTGGTTGATCCAGTCCGAACTTAAAAAGTAGGAGATTACCAATAGTGTACAAAAAAACAGCAAACTTACATGGAGAATATATAGTGATTGGGGTACCTCATAAAAGGGAATCTGATCCTGAAACACGTAGATGATAGAAACCGACATCAGGGAGTAAAATACAATGGCTCCAACCCTTCGGAGAGTAGTTTGGAAATACAAGATGGGAAGACAGAGTAGGGCCATGATTCCATAAATAAATCCTGCATTATACCCATAAAAAAGTACCCCCAGGATAAAGCCTAGGATACCTAAAGCTATTCCCAAGAACCGTGAAATCAAGAAGAACTGAAAGTAATTGAGCAAAAGTTGAACCAATATAGCACATGAACTTACCAGACAAAGGACTAAACCTTCCTGTAAATCCAGGAAATAGAATATTAAGGGAAAAGGGGAAAAGAAAAGGGAAGAAATCAGGATGAGGTAATTGTGAATCATCACAATTCGGGCTTCTTCATCAGCAATAGACTCGTCAAGGCCTGTGCGGGCAAATTTAATAAAGACATTTTGAACAGTTGGGAGTTTCCTTTTCATAAATGCAAAATTCGATAAAGAGCTTGGGTAAATTCAAACTTTAAGTTTAAAAAGTGTAGATGTAAAAGGTTGTTATTTTCTGATAAAAAGGGATCGATCTAGATAATCCAATGCTTAGGCAGTAGGTTTCATTTTTTTTAAGGTAAAGAAAAAGCTACTTCCTTCCCCAAATAATTGTGAATCATGATCGATCGAGCTTCCTCCTCGGGGATACTTTCGTCTAGCCCAATTTTTGCAATTCTAAGGAATAAGTCCTGTATCCCTTTAACATGAATCCACATAAGTTCGTGCCCTTATACCTTGAGGGATAAATGAATCTCTCTACTAATTTAATTAGTAGTATTTACATTTACTGCAAAATTATGTGAATGGCAAGTATTAAAGGGTAAATTGAGTAGGTAATTATACCTTTTCTCCTATCTTTTTCAGGTAAAAATTGAGTTGCTTCCCTTTCCATATTAATTTGATTGTATGAAAAATACATTATTAATCTTGGTACTAGTAAGCCTACAGACCTGTAATACCCCTAAGCCTACTTCTCAAATAGCTTCAGAAGTTTGGGTAGATCTATTTAATGGAAAAGACTTGTCTGGTTGGGATATTAAGATAGCGGGATATCCCCTGGATGAGAATTTTTTAGAAACATTTGTAGTAGAAGATAGCATGATTCGCATCCAGTACGATCGCTACGATACTTTTGGGGATGCTTTTGGACACATGTACTACAAAAATCCTTACAGTTATTACAAACTAGCTTTTGACTACCGCTTTGTAGGCGAGCAACTCAAAGGTGGGGCCAGTTGGAATGTTCGAAACAGTGGCGTGATGCTCCATTCCCAGTCTGCTCAAAGCAATGAAATTGGCCAAGGATTTCCTGTTTCTGTTGAGCTACAGTTGTTAGGAGGGCTAGGAGAAGGCCCCAGGACTACTGGCAACGTCTGTACGCCAGGCACAGCTGTAGTAATGGGAGATACAGTGAATTATAACCATTGTATAAGTTCCCGTTCTGCGACTTATGATGGAGACCAATGGGTACATGCAGAAGCTATTGTTTTGGGAGGAGAGGGTATGCATTTTCTTATAGAGGGGGATACCGTATTGAGTTTTGAGAAGCCTCAAATAGGGGGAGGTTTTATAAGTGAAGAAAGGGAAGGAAAGGATTGGGACGAATTCAAGATTATAGAAGGGAAGGAAAATTGGATTGGGCGAAAAGGCGAAGTTTTGGAAAGTGGGTACATCGCCCTTCAAGCTGAGAGCCATCCAATTGATTTTAAGAATATCCGGTTATTAGATCTCTGTGGTTGCATGGATCCTGAGGCGAAGAACTACAAGACCTATTTTGTAAAAGATGCTCGCGAGCAGTGTATGTATTGATGGGATTACAAATCGTATAATTCCGAAGATAGATAGCGATCTCCTCGATCACAGATGATACACACAAGGGTTCCGGAATCCAAAGTTTCAGCTAGCTTCGAAGCTGCTGTAACGGCTCCTCCGCTACTCATTCCTGAAAAAATACCTTCAGCGGTGGCGAGGCGTCTTGCCATGTGCTGAGCTTCGTCTTGTGATACATCAATAATTTGGTCAACGCGATTCCGGTCAAATATCTTGGGTAAATAGGCTTCAGGCCAGCGACGTATACCTGGTATGCGCGAACCTTCCATGGGTTGGGTTCCAACGATCTGAATGTTGGGGTTTTGTTCCTTCAAATAACGGGACACTCCCATAATAGTCCCAGTTGTGCCCATAGCGGAGACAAAATGGGTAACTTGACCTCCTGTATCCCTCCAAATTTCAGGACCTGTACTCCGATAATGCATACCGTAATTGTCGGGATTGGCAAATTGGTTGAGCATTATATACCCGGCATGCTGGGCCTTTTCTTCTGCATAGTCGCGGGCGTACTCCATAGAACCTTTAGCGCTTGTCAAGGTGACTGTAGCCCCAAAAGCGCGCATAGTACGAACCCGTTCGATAGTGGCTGTCTCAGGCATAACCAGTTCGATGGATATCCCAAAATGTTGAGCGATCATCGCAAGGGCAATTCCCGTATTTCCACTCGTTGCTTCTATCAGTGTGCCTCCAGGACCTATTTCGCCTCGATCCAGTGCTCCTTTGATCATTCCATAGGCTGCCCGATCTTTCACACTTCCCCCAGGATTATGACCTTCTAGTTTTCCATAAACTTTGATTCCGGGTTTTTGAATCACACTTCTAATTTCTACTAGGGGAGTATTTCCAATCAGGTCTATAATCGTTGACATAGGGATAAAGGGTTAGGAAGTGATGGTTTGTGAGTGAAAGGTGATAGGTATTAAGTATGAGGTAGTAGGGAGTAAGCATGAGGTAGTAGGGAGTAAGCATGAGGTGTGGGATATAAGGTAACGGGTATGGGTATAAGGGAATTTGAAGTGGGGTATCATAGTATCTGGAAGTATTCATTTTTTACTAGCGAAGCGGTCTCTCCTCGGTCATCTGTCTAGGTTTTTCTGCTTGTAGGTGTTTGATCTGGGCTTGGTGATACAGTCTGGAATTTGGGGGTACACTCTGAGTCAACCAAACATTCCCTCCGATAATACTGTGGTGTCCTATATGGGTATCTCCACCTAAAATGGTCGCGCCGGAATAAATGATGACGTGATCGCCAATGGAGGGATGTCGTTTGGTATTATGCATTTTTTTGGACAAACGCATAGCTCCCAGGGTTACCCCTTGGTAGATTTTCACATGATTCCCAATTTCCGCAGTTTGTCCAATTACTACACCTGTGCCATGATCAATAAAGAAGTTTCTACCAATCTCTGCACCGGGATGAATATCGATACCTGTTTTGCTGTGGGCATGTTCGGTTAGGATTCGAGGAATGAGAGGAACTGCTAATTTATATAGGGCGTGAGCAATTCGATAAACTGCGATGGCTAGAAAGCCCGGATAGGTACGTACGACTTCAGCGCGCGAGCTAGCTGCAGGGTCTTCATCCGCAATTGTCTGGGCATCTTCAATGAGCAGGTTTCGGATCACTGGTAACTGTTCCATGAACTTAGACTCTAACTGCTCAGGGGCGTGTGGAAGCCGATCTGCCATCAAGGACAGGATTCCATGTAAATTAAATCTAAAGGCCTCATACTGGATCGAAAGCTCACGTAGAGAGGTGTAACGTCGATCAGATAATTCGGGAAACAATAAGGGAAGAACCTGCTGGACGGCCTCACATATTCTTGCAGGAGGAGGAATGGCCTCAGCATGTTGATGTTCGTGGTATAACAATGCCAAAAAGGGATCTTCCATCGAGAGAGAGTTTTGGTCGAAAGCTACAAAGTGTATAGCTATCACTAAATGTATTTCGAAAGGGTGTCATTTTTTTAACGAAATTCCGCCAATAAAGATCTGTTGAGAGGCCCCTTTTTTAACTCATAAGTTAATCTCCGGATGCTAGAGCTGAAAGGGTCCATTTTCCCCGTTGAAAGGCGAAAAATACACGGAAATCGAGGGGATTTCTTAGGAATTTTCCATAGACATACCCAACAATTCCTTTAGAAGTCTTGATTCGTTCCCAGGAATAAGTATCTCCTCCTATTTCTTCAAATACCGGCTGCTCCTCTGGTGCTAGTGGAAGAACGTCAACCACTTCATAAGTCAGTGATCCCAGGACTTCTCCCGTCAGACCTGGACGCTCACGAATACGAACCTCCGTACCAATCACAACTTTTTGGTTTTGGGTATCATCGAGGTCCAGCACATAGGAGTAGGGACAGATAAAAAAGTTGAATTCGTTGGAGGAGAATATGCCTCCTGTTTCCACAGCTGTAAGCAATACTCCCCATAGCGAAGAACGCTCCGGATTGGGACCCTGTAAGTTCCATTCCTGTAGGAATTCACTTTTTTTCGCTTCCTGCTCATTGCTCATAGCAACTTTCTCATCGATATGATCCACCAGAAATTTGAGGTCTTGTTTATGTAGTGCTTGAATGAGAGAGTCCCTGAATGATACAAAATAGGGATTGAGTGGCCCTTGGTCTACCGGTTCAAAATGGGCATTTTTCACGGGAATTCCTTCGGTGTAATTGATCCATTCGGCCTGGGCATTGGGATCGATCGCCATTGTACTCAATACAATCGTATCTGGAACTAGAAATTTATCTTCTAGGGCGTAAAGGGAATTGTCAGTGCTAACAGAAGTTTCTTCTGTTGCTGTGGAATTACATGCTGTGGTTACCGATGCCAGACTGATCGCCCAGCACACTACCCAGAATATGTCGCGTGTTGTAGGTTGTAAAGAGCGAATAAATTGGAAAAAGTTAATTCCCATCTGATGTCTAATTCACGCTGAAAGCTAACACATGGGAGAAAGAAATTCAACAAACTCCCTAAAAGCTAGTTTTTTTCTAATAGGATCTCTAAACTCTGCCTGACAATTTCCCCCATGGTATTACATCTGAGGAAGTTATCATTTTTATAGTGAAGGGCAAGCTCTTCCCGCAATTGATAGACATGGGCCTCTTTCGACAGGGAGTCTTTTACCATTACCTGGAGCAAGTCTAGGATCTGATTTCCAGAATAGCGGATTCTTCCTGAAATCATTACGCGTTCCTCTTTTTGGTACTGCCTGACCGTAGTAGGATCCATATATTTCATCCCCAATTCAATAATAGGCTGATTTTGTTTAAAGTATTGTGGCATGTATACGCTCTTGCGAGGCTCATAGGATTGCTGATCAAAATCTATGGCTCGAATACGATAGTGGATATCTTCAAAATCAGGGGTGATATCCACTACATAATTACTTGAATGCATATCCCCAAGTAGGCGAACAAAGCACCTTTCATTGAATTTGACAAACTCTTTAGCGAGGCGAATCTCGTTCTCAACTTGACCAGGATCTAGATAATTGAGAAAGAACTCTTTTCCTGGAATCCCTGCAATATGCTCTTCGATGAGCGTATGGTCATCTACCACATAACTGATTCGGTTGGGGGAAAGTAGGTGTTCCAATTCCAAGCCGTATATTCTTGAGGCGTCGGCATGTTTTATGTAAAAGTAGTCGAAGTTGTCGTTGATTTTGTTGACAATTCTCACACGGAAGGGTTGGGTATTCCCATAAAGGCACAGGTCGATTCGATCGATATACAGGTGCTTCATTACGGATAAATCTCCGTGTGTCCGCAATAAGGCATAGATCTTTTTCAAGCTTTCATGGATAGGAACTAAGTCGCTTTGCTGATAAATTAGGGAAATCCATAAGGTATCACTCCCATGTTTATCGAAGTGGGTTATCGCATCTTGATAGCGCAGGAGATCGTCGTAACGAACGGGTATAGGCATTTCCCGGCCATACTTTTGGAGATATCCCCGTAGGCCCGTACTGATTTGGTAGGTGAGTTTCTTTTTCTCGATTTTGGCCATACAGGAGGTTATCTATGGTTTAATGATCCTTGCCTGAAGGTTGAATTACCTGTATTGCATTTATACAGTCTAAAATTCTCGACCTCCAACTTCAAACCCATATGCTCCTACCCCTCCAATTTGAACTCTTCCAAAAAATTAGTTGCATATATACCCGACTGGAATCGAGTGTCTCTCATGAGTTGTTTATGGAAAGGGACGGTCGTATTAACCCCATCTATGATGAATTCATCCAAAGCCCTCGCCATTTTGGCAATTACTTCTTCTCTACTTGGGGCTGAGACAATGAGCTTTCCAATCATTGAATCGTAGTAGGGAGGAATCATATAACCTGAAAAGGCATGTGTATCTACACGTACTTTGTGACCGCCAGGTTTGTGAAAGTACTTTATTTGGCCTGGAGAAGGGCGAAAGTCGTTGAATACATCTTCGGCATTGATCCGAACTTCCATAGACCATCGACCTTCAGGCATTTTATAGGGGCCATCGAGCTTTTCTCCCCTGGCGGCGCGTATCATTTCTTTGATCAGGTCGACGTCGTAGATTTCCTCTGTCACAGGGTGTTCCACCTGTATGCGGGTATTCATTTCCATAAAGTAGAATTTGCCGTGTACGTCGTAGATAAACTCTACGGTTCCGGCCCCTTCGTAGTTGACGGATTGGGCGGCCTTTACTGCAGCCTCTCCCATTTTTTTGCGAATCTCTGGCGTTAACACAGGACTAGGAGATTCCTCTACAAGTTTTTGGTGTCTCCGTTGAATCGTACAGTCGCGCTCTCCCAGATCAAATACGTTTCCGTGCTGATCTGCAAGAATCTGAATTTCTACATGTCGAGGCTGCACGATAAACTTCTCCATGTAGATTCCATCGTTTCCAAAGGCAGCTCCTGATTCAGCTTTGGCACTATTCCAAGCATCCTCCATCATTCCTTTCTCTTCCACTTTTCGCATTCCTTTTCCTCCTCCTCCGGCTGTAGCTTTGAGCAATATCGGATAGCCGATTTCTTCCGCGAGGCTTATAGCCTCTTCTAGGGTATCGATCAGCCCTTCAGACCCGGGTACAACAGGTACTCCTGCTTTACGCATGGTTTTCTTTGCTGTTGCTTTATCTCCCATCGTATCGATTACATGGGCATTTGGACCAATAAACTTAATGCGATGATCTTCACACAGTTGAGAGAATTCCGCATTTTCAGCGAGAAATCCGTAGCCTGGGTGAATGGCATCTACCCCACATATTTCAGCAGCAGCGATAATGTTAGGCATACTCAAGTAGCTCTCGTTACTCGGTGGAGGACCAATGCAGACAGCTTCGTCCGCAAAGCGAATGTGTAGGCTGTCGCGATCAGCTGTCGAAAATACAGCTACTGTATGAATCCCCATCTCGCGACAGGTGCGTTGTATGCGTAAGGCTATTTCCCCACGATTAGCAATCAGGATCTTTTTGAACATAGTAAGTGCCCTAAATAGGTGAAGGCTTAGGATAATTCAATCAGGAAGAGAGGTTGATCGTATTCGACTGGCTGTGCATTTTCTACCAAAATTTTTACGACTTTCCCTTCTACTTCAGACTCAATTTCATTGAATAATTTCATCGCCTCAATAATGCACACCACCTGGCCTTTAGATACTTGATCTCCTACTTTTACAAATGGAGGAGATTCAGGGCCACCGGCTCGGTAGAAGGTTCCAATCATGGGGGATCGGAATGTAAAGGCATTCTCGCTTTTTGCAGCGTCGCTTTTGCTTGTTTTCTTCCCATCTGCCTCCGCTTCCGAGGAAGGGGAAGTTTGGGCTGCTGGTAGAGATGCAGGTGCTGGGGGAGCGATAGGTAGAGCAGGTTGCGTGGTGTAGATTACATTGCTCTCTGGAGATTTACGTCGGATCTTAATTTTAAAGCCCTCTTTTTCGATCTCTACTTCAGTAAGATCCGTTCTATTGACGAGTTTCAGTATATCTTGTATTTCTTTAAACTCCATAGGAAATAATTGTGAAAGAATTAGGATTTGATCCGCTCCATATAGCTCTTGGAAGCTGTATCAATTTTAATTTTATCCCCAATATTGATAAAAAGAGGAACTTTAATTTCTGCCCCACTGTTAACTTTTGCTGGTTTCTGAGCGTTTGTAGCTGTATCTCCTTTGATTCCAGGTTCTGTATAGGTGATTTCCCGAACTACGTACTGGGGAAGCTCGACTGTAAGGGGCTTTTCATCATCTGTATTAAACAGAACTTCTACAGAATCTCCCTCCAGTAACAAATCCATGGCATCAATCATTTTCTTGTCCATGTTGATTTGTTCATACGTACTAGTATCCATGAATACTAAACTATCTCCCTCGTCGTAAAGATATTGATACTTCCGACGTTCAACGCGGATCTCATCTATTTTTGCACTGTTGTTGAATGAATTCTCTATTACTTTACCCGTGGTAAGGCTTTTCATCTTTACCCTTACAAAGGCAGCCCCTCGTCCCATCTTCACATGTTGGAAGCCTATGACCGAGTAAATATCGTGATTGTATCGAAAGGTAAGGCCGTTGCGTATATCTGAAATATTCGCCATGTATGCTTATAAATTGGTTAAAAATATGTATTGGTTCACAGTTTACGATTCGGTCAGCTACCCTGCTTAGTTTATATATTTCCTAAATTTTCCTCATATCTGAAAAAAAATGCTGACTTGAAACCAGAAACTTAATTATTAGATGAATATTATGCTTGTTTAGTGTCAAACTAGTACAGAATCGCCGCAAAATAAAAAAATCAACACACTAATTTCCTATAAAATCGCGATAGAATGCAGATCGGTAAAAATTTCCCGTGAGGCTTCCGAGCTCTAACTGTTCTCCTGTCCGTACATCCCTACGTATCCATTGTCCTAATTGTCTTATATAAACCTGATTCTCAAAAAAATCAACGCTTACATCCTCTACTTGTCCCAGAGAAAGTGCTTCGAGGCGGAATATCCCATCTGAAAACAAGGTTGCTAGTCCGGTGGATTCTTTGTCAAATCGAGGGGTGTCTATGGTGCTGTGGAGGATCTTTTCCACGCCATTGGGAATAGAAAAACCAGACAGCCCGTTGGTATTGAAATCTATTCTCACACCCATCAGCTCCTCATTTAAGAAATAAACATAAGTGAATGTAGTAGAAGGGTCTATTTGAATAGATTTTATAGGTCCGCCTAAGTCAAATTTATCTGTCTCACTGAAACTTTGTTCCTGGAAAATGCTAACAGAACTATCTCCTATTTGCAGATAAAACTTCCCACTTCGGTATGCGGCGATTCCAGGTTGTTCTTCGAGTGTTCTAACTACCAAATCCATGCGTCTTTTGTGCAAAAAGCCGATTTGATTAGACAGGGTGTCTGATAGTAACACATGGCGATCTCCGGCTTGCAAAAAATGAGGGGTAAGTTGCCCTAAATCAATGGATTCTTGGTCCTCTGAATCTTCAAGATCAATTTTGATCAATCGCTTTTGGGTTACATCCCCAATCCACAGAATTTCTTCATCGAGATAAAAGTCTCCAACCTGCTCTTGGGAAACCCCCCATTGAGTTCCCACATTTTCTGTTACTTGGTCTCCCTCTATTCGGACAAATCTTCTGTTTGTTCCTTCATCCGCACCCAAGAGGAAGAAAGCCTGAGAAGTGATGGGAAAAAACTCACCATCATCGTCAAAGGTACAAGCTCCTAATCCAAGGAGGAAGGGGGGAAGTAATACCGATAAGATTCTTATGAATTTCATAAGCATACCCAGTTTCAATCCAAGGGCGCAAGCTAGAAAACCGAACCTTTAAATACAATTCTCATAAAATTTTGTGACCTGTTGATTATTTCCCTGTCTAAAAAGCGAATCATCATTTCCTACCTGGGGAAACCACTTCCCCTCAGATGATTCAACTAGCAATCCGAGCCTCTCTCCGAAAGGAGAGGGGTTTTTTGTTTAGTTCCCTTTGCTTAAAAAGGTGCACAACAACGTGCGGAAAAAGTTTCTGTTGGAATGCTTACTAATTGATACATTTTTTACTATTTTTGCGATCCTTTCGATTACACAGCGAGTTGCCAGAGCGGTCGATTGGGTCCCTCAAATGGATGTACCCTTGCGGGGTTGGGTAGATGGCAAATTGATATAAAGAGAATACACAGCGAGTTGCTAGAGCGGTCGATTGGGTCCCTTAAAGGGATGTACCCTTGCGGGATTGGGTAGATGGCAAATTGACATAAAGAGAATACACAGCGAGTTGCCAGAGCGGTCGATTGGGTCCCTTAAAGGGATGTACCCTTGCGGGATTGGG
>JBCCTX010000045.1:0-32412 GCA_039197765.1 Bacteroidota bacterium | reverse complement strand
GGGTTGCATAAAATACTTGAATTTCCAAACTTTTTGTTTCTAAGCTTTATTTTGTGAGGGAATCAGTAGCTGCATTAATAATTACATATTTTGTAGACTCAATACATTATATAAAATTTGTAATTATGAATGCAGCTACTGATTCCCTCAAAAAATAAAGCTTAGAAACAAAAATTTTGGAAATTCAAGTATTTTATGCAGCCCATATATAATCAAATTTCGTATTATTCTTCCTCATTCTCTGGCTTCCTTACCTCAACGGTATCGAATGGAGGATAAGCAGCTAAAAAAATGCCATGATGGCCTGAGGGAGGAATAAAACACTCGAGACCTATGTAAGATCTCGAGTATTTTTCAAACAATACGAGCCTCTAGCTTAATAGTCTGTGCGCTTAAATAAGGCAGGGATAGTCAAAAGCAAAATTTTCATATCCATCCAAAGACTGGCCTTTTGCGCATATGTTCTGTCAATTTCTTTACGAGAAAGTCCATTTAGTTCTCCATTGAACCTGCTTTTCACTTGCCAAAGTCCAGTAATCCCTGCAGGGGCTGCGAATCGTTCGGCCCATTCATCTTGTGTAAGCTCCTCTGCTTCCTCTAGGGATAAAGGCCGATTACCCACAATGGACATCTCTCCCCTTAGTACATGGATAAATTGAGGGATCTCATCCAAACTAGTTCTACGCAACCATCTTCCTAATCTCGTAGGCTTTTCCTTTTTAAATACGCTTATCACCCCCTTTTTAACAGCCTGGTTCTTACCACATTGAATAGCTTTACCTTCATAAGTTGGGGCGATACAAGGCCTTTCGTATAGGGCACAACTTAGGCACTGACGAATAGAACCCAACCTATCCGGTAGTAGTTCTTCCGAAACGGAATTATTATGATAGATAGCGTCGGAACCAGCTGGGGTTGTACGAAGCTTGTAGAAATTAAAAATTCGGTAAGCCCTTCCTACCTTTTTCGTAACCTGAAGGACTGGACCATGAGATTCTAATTTTATCAACAAGGCAATAAGTCCTATAAGTGGGACACATATAACTAAGGCAATACTAGCAATGATAATATCAAAAATACGCTTGTATTTGGGAAGGTGGTAGTCAAACTGTGCTTGAACAGTTTTAAGCTGAATGTACCTGTGTTTGTATGTAATGAGAAAGGAAAGTCTGTTGAGAAGATCTTCCTCTGAATCTGAAAGATGATACCAATCGTCTACCCCATATCGAAGTAATTCTTCTTTGGAATGGGCAATATCGCTTTCAGATACTACAATAAAAGGTATATTTCTATAGGTTCGTTTTATTTGTAGCTGTTGAATAAAACTGATCGCATTCCCATCCTTATACCTATATGAACAGATAATCGCTTGCGGTAGCAAAGGCTTGGAAATAGCTTGAAGTCTCTGAGATTGGTTCCTTTTTTGTAACCACTGAAAGGCCTGTAAACCTCTTTCAAAGTAGATTCCTGATTTTCCTTTTTGTTGAAGGTTGGAACAGAGTTCTTCTAATCCACTACCGATGAAAAGCCAAGTATCTTCCTTGGCAAGCCCATTCGCCCAAGCGTGCCTCAATAATTTTTCTTCAGCCATATACAATTACCGGTTTAGTGAGATTAAACCCTTCCAGGACTGGAAAGGGTGTGTAGAATATTTTTTCTCAATACTTCTGGATTAAAGGGCTTAGACATGAAATTATTAGCCCCGAGCAGAAAACAGTTCTTTTGAACCTCTTCATCTGATACAACTGATAAAACAATTACGGGGACATGCCTGAACACTCCACTTTCTCTAATGGTTTTCAACAACTCAACCCCACTTAGATGGGGCATGTTAAGATCTGTGATAATCAAATCCGGAATATTTCCGGAGGCCATCCAAGCCAAGGCAGTTAGCCCATCGCCATATATAATCAGATCAAAGTAGGGTTCCAATATATCTCTTAACAATGCCCGAATACTTGCATCGTCGTCCAGTATCAATATTTTCGCAAAGCCTTCACCCATAAATAAATAATATATTATTCGAAAAATACCGAATTAAAAATATACTCTATAGCTTTGAGCGGGTAAAAGAATAAATTGAATAATGAATGGTAAATATTAATTTGCGAATGGCATGAATCATTTTTTACAAAAAAATAAGCTTAAACTCGGGGTTCTGGGAGGAGGTCAATTAGGGAAAATGCTTATCCAGGCAGCTATAGATTTTGACCTACACGTGAAGGTGTTAGACCCCAATCCAGAAGCTCCTTGTCGAGGTACTGCCCATGAGTTTCATGTGGGCTCCTTGCAGGATGAAGCCAGTGTGCTGAGTTTCGGAGAAGACTGCGACATACTCACAATTGAAATTGAGCACGTAAATGCCCAAGCGCTCGAAAAGCTCCAGCAAATGGGGAAATGGGTTTATCCAGACCCTAAGATTTTGGGGATGGTTCAGGATAAACGGCAGCAGAAAGCCTTTTATGCCAAAAATCAGCTCCCTACAGCAGCATTCTGGCTGGTAGATGATTCAGACCAACTATTGAATTTTCAACACAAGCTACCCTTGGTATATAAATCTGCCTATGCGGGCTACGATGGAAAAGGCGTAAAAGTCCTCCCAAATGATTTCAAATTCGATGCCCCATTGTCTTTCCCTGGTTTAGTCGAAAAAAAGGTAGAGATAGACAAAGAACTAGCGGTTATTATTGCCAGAAATCCCTCTGGAGAAACAGTAGCTTATCCGCCTGTAGAGATGGTTTTTCATCCAGAAGGGAATTTAGTGGAGTACCTAATATCTCCCCCTGATGTAGAAGAAGCTATCGAGACCAAGGCCAATTCCCTAGCCTTTCAGCTAGTTGAAAAGCTAAATTTTGTAGGCCTACTTGCAGTTGAAATGTTTTTGACAAAGAAGGGAGAAGTACTCATCAATGAAATTGCCCCTCGTCCCCACAACTCCGGTCATCATACCATACGTGCAAACCTAACCTCACAGTTTGAGCAGCACCTTAGGGCTATATTAGACCTTCCCTTAGGCAAAACAGAACTACTCGTGCAAGGTGCAATGGTAAATATTTTAGGGCATCCCGAAAAATCAGGCAGCCCTACCTACAAAGGCTTAGAGAAAATCCTAAAAATTCCAGGGGTATACATCCATCTCTACGGAAAAGCCCAATCCCGACCTTATCGGAAAATGGGCCATATCACTATTTTGGACAAAGAACGCCAAACCTTAGTCGAAAAAATTCATTTGGTCAAAAATGCATTTCAGGTGGAAGTGGAAAATGGTCGGTAGTCGGTGGTCTAGAATGTACTTTGATCCAAGATCAAAGGTTACTACAGACCACCGCCTACCCCCCCTAAAACGTTACTTTTTCGCCTCTATTTGATCCATTCCCCCTCGAGAATCCAATAGTTTTGCTTTTTCCATCAATCGTATACACTCAGCTCTGTAGCCTTCTGCGTCTTTCCCTTTTGAACCTTTTGCCCATGAAATAACAGCATCATAGGTAGCATCTCCTTTGAATTCTGAATCTCGAAGCAACATTCCAAAAGAAGCCACTGCCAAAGAAAAACGAAAGTCTTCTGTCGTTTTGTCAAATTTACGGGCATTATTTGCTACAGGATGCTCAATTAATTTACTTTTGTCGCCATCCGGCTGCTTGTAGCGAAACTTTACTGTCAGAAGTTCCCCTTCTGAAGGAGAATTGTCTTCTTTAGCAGGTTGTTGGTATTTCAACTCATCCACACTCGCAATTTCTGTCTTAGCATTCGGGGGAACAATCTCGTACAATGCGGTTACTGTATGCCCTGAACCAAGTTCTCCTGCATCTTTGGTGTCATCATTGAAGTCCTGTGCAGCTAATCTGCGATTTTCATACCCTATCAGCCTGTAGCCTTTTACAAACTGAGGATTGAACTCCAACTGAAGTTTCACATCTTTTGCAATGGTGTATAGCGTTCCTCCCATTTCGCTAACCAAAACTTTTTTAGCTTCCAGGATATTATCGATATAGGCGTAATTCCCGTTTCCCTTATCGGCTAGCATCTCCATCTTAGAATCCTTATAATTCCCTGTTCCAAAGCCTAATACAGATAGAAAAATCCCTTGCTTTCGCTTTTCCTCAATCATCCTCACAAGAGCACCTTCACTGGAAGGCCCTACATTAAAGTCACCATCTGTAGCCAGAATTACTCGGTTATTTCCCTCCTTAATAAAGTGCTCCTTTGCAACCTGATAGGCTAATTCAATGCCTTCGCCACCAGCAGTGGAACCTCCTGCATTAAGTTTTTCAATAGCTTCTAGGATTTGCGTTTTTTCAGAAGCCGAAGTTGAAGGAAGTACCATCCCGGCTGCACCTGCATACACTACGATGGCAACTCGATCTTCCGGCTTCAACTCATTGACAAGCAAACGGAAAGCGGACTTCAATAGAGGCAATTTGGATGGGCTGTCCATTGAGCCAGAGACATCTAGAAGAAATACAAGGTTGCTATTGGGTAGGTCTTCTGCTTCGATTTCTTTCCCCTGAAGACCAATATGCAAAAGTTGATGCGCTGTGTTCCATGGGCAATCCGACAGTTCTGTATAAATAGAAAAGGGATCATCTCCTGTAGGAGCTTCATAGTCATAAGAGAAATAGTTAACCATTTCCTCGATACGAACCGCATCTGGATACGGCATCTGGCTTTGGTTGAGAAATCTGCGCATGTTGGCATAAGCGGCTACATCTACATCAATAGAAAACGTGGAGAGGGGCTCCACCTTAGGAGATACATAGCCATTTTCGTAGATGCGTTTATACTCCTCTGTGTTATGAGGAATCTGCTTAGGGTCTCCCGGATAAACGGGTAAATTATGTACTTGCCCACTGACATTCCCTACCATAGAGGTTGGAGCCACAGCTCGCTTCATTCGGGATTTCTGCGGCATTACACGAGACATATCTTCCATATCATACAACGCAGGAGCTTCTTCCGCTACTTCTGGTACAAAAAACTGGTTAGGTACAGGTTCAGTGCTTGAATCAGAAATTCCATCTTTGTCATACTCAGTTTGGACAGTTTCACCTGTGTTACTTTCCTTTTGGGAAACACATGCAGCCAAAAGTGTTAAGGTAATTACTATTAAGCCAAGGGATTGGGGTTTCATTTTGAGGATACTCATATGGATATTATGGTTGGTTGAAAAACTTAGTTTTCCATTAAGAGTAATCCCAACCAAATATTCCACAAAAGGGGAGAAAAAAAGCTTACATAGACCTTACCCAAAACTCCCGCTGATATACTTTTCAGTCAATTCATTTTGAGGGTTGGTAAAAACCCGTTCTGTAGGACCGTATTCTGCCAAGTCGCCCAAATACATAAACCCTACATGATCTGAAATCCGGCGTGCCTGTTGCATCGAGTGGGTTACTATGACTATGGTAAACTCCTTCTTAAGTTCTACCATGAGCTCTTCAACTTTTCCCGTACTAATAGGATCCAAAGCAGAGGTAGGTTCATCCATTAAGATGACTTCTGGACGTATAGCAATGGCCCTAGCAATACAAAGGCGCTGCTGTTGGCCTCCTGAAAGGGAAAGGGCAGAGCTATCCAAACTGTCTTTAACTTCGTCCCAAAGATAGCTTCCCTTGAGGCTTTCTTCCACTACGTTAGGAATCTCCTTCTTCTCTGCCAATTTATTGATCCTCAATCCATAGGCTATATTGTTGAAAATACTTTTGGGAAAGGGATTCGGTCGCTGAAAGACCATTCCAATTTTTCTGCGAACCCCTACCACATCGTAGTCGCTCGAATAGATATTCTCGCCATCCAGAAAAATATCCCCCTTAACATGCGCATCGGGATTTAAGTCATGCATTCGGTTCATGCAGCGCAGTAAGGTAGACTTTCCACAACCGGAAGGGCCAATCAAGGCCACAATTCGCTTTTCAGGTATCTGGATGTTAATGTCTTTCAATACATGTTTGCTCCCAAAAGAGAGATTTATATCTCTGGTTTCCAGTTTAGGTTTCATAGATACTGAATTAATGTCCTTTCAATAGAGAGCGGTATCGGTGCCGAATGACAAAGGCGACTATATTTAGGATACACACAAGACCGATCAATACAAGTGCTGTTCCATAGGCAAGGGGACGGACTTGTTCAATAGCGTGATGTTGAGTGGAAAGAATATATAGATGATAAGGAAGGGCCATGAACTCATCGAATACTCCAGCAGGTAGGTATCGAAGATAAAATGCTACTCCTGTGAATAGGATGGGAGCTGTTTCTCCTGCAGCTCGTGATAGCCCTAGGATAGCACCCGTCATCATTCCGGGTATAGCACTGGGTAGGACAACACTCCTTACCGTTTCCCAGTGGGTAGCGCCTAAGGCAAAAGCTCCTTCTCTGTGTGATTGAGGCACCGTCTTCAAGGCTTCTTCGGTAGTAGTAATAATATAAGGTAGGGTAAGTAAGCCTAGGGTAAAGCCAGATGCGAGAATAGAGGTACCCATTCCCATTCCTTGAACAAAAATTGCTACTCCAAAAAGTCCATAGATAATAGAAGGTACTCCAGCAAGATTCCGAATAGAGGCTCGAATACTGCGGCTAACCCAATTATCCTCAGCATATTCACTTAGGTATATCGCACAAGCTATTCCCAAAGGAATAGCGAAAAGTGCGGTAACCAAGGTAACCCAAACCGTCCCCATTATTGCAGGAAAAATCCCCCCTTCCGTCATACCATTCTGAGGGTATTCAGAAATAAACTCAGTAGAAAGTGCAGGACTTCCTTTGATAAGGATATCCCAGAGAATTATTCCCAAAAATGAGATAACGAGTATACTGCACAACAAAAGCAGGTTGATTCCGATAAATTGTGAAGTCTTAGTATTCATTGTCCCATTTTTCTATAACTAGCTGCAATACGCTCTGCAAGTAAGTTGACCGCTAGCGTGATGAGGAATAAAACAGTTCCAATTGCAAATAGACTATAGTAGTGTGTTGTGCCAAAGGGAACTTCCCCCAATTCTATGGCAATGGTTGCGGTCATGGTCCGTATGGAGCTAAAGTAGCCCTCTGGCATAGAGGTGGCATTTCCTGTTGCCATTAGCACAGTCATCGTTTCCCCAATGGCCCTTCCCATCCCCAACATGACTGCGGCAATAATTCCAGAATAGGAGGAGGGCAAGGTTACCTGGATGAGGGTAGTCCATTTATTGGCCCCTAATGCATAGGAGCCCTCTTTATAAGCCTTAGGTACTGCCCGAATTGCATCTTCGGCCACTGTAATTATGGTAGGAAGGGCCATAACTGCTAAAAGCAATGCCCCATTTAATGCATTCAATCCATTATTTAATCCAAATACATTTGCCAAAAAAGGACCAACCAAAACAATTCCTAAGAAGCCTATGGCTACAGATGGAATAGCAGCGAGTATTTCTATGATCGGCTTAAGGATAGCAGCTAGGCGAGGGGAAGAAATTTCTGATAAGTAGGCGGCTGTTCCTATCCCCAGGGGAATGGCAATTGCCATTGCCCCAATCGTAACCAACCCCGTACTTGCCATCATGGCCAGAATTCCGTATTTGGCCTCTCCATATGCTGCGGGATTCCAAACCCGTCCCAATAGGAATTCTCCTACAGAGACTTCTGAAAACATATTTAGGCCATTGATTAGTAGCATACCAAATATGCCCAGAAGGGTAAATACTGAGAGAAAAGCAGCGCCAAAAAATATTCGCTTGTAAATCTTATCGAAAAATAGGCGAGACTTCATAAGCCTGGAAGTATGGACTGATTGTGCTGGGCTTGCTGACTAGAGATGGGAAAGTAGCCATTCTCCTGAACAATTCTTTGCCCTGCTGAACTTAACTCAAAGCGGATAAATTCCAATAATTTTCCCGAAGCTTGGCCATTTACATACTGGAAAAGGGGGCGTGTAATAGGATAAGCACCTGAAATGATGTGCTTTTTCTCCACCGGATTTAGGGCTGCTTGTGAAGAATCAGTCTGGATCTTTACCACTCCAATCCCTTCCATTACCTCCCCAACTTTATTCACTACATACCCAATACCTACATATCCTATTGCAGCCGGATCAGATTTCACAGCCTCAATGATCTGTGCCGTTCCATTCATCTGTTTAATATCTTGCGAGTATTCATCCCTAAGGATATGTTCTCGAAAAAATACAAACGTACCAGAGTTACTCTGGCGTCCGTATAAGGAAATAGGCATATTGGGACCTCCCAGATCTGACCAATTTTGGAAATCTCCCCGAAAGATAGCTCCAACTTGTGCCAGACTTAGGCTATCCATTCTCGTTGCAGGATTTACCACTAGTACCAAGGCATCTATGGCAAAGATGATCGCTTTAGCGTCAATTTCACGTCCTGAGGCTATTTCAATTTCAGCGGATTTAAATGGACGTGATGAGTTGGCAATATCGGCTTTACCGTTTAGAAGTGCTGAGATCCCGGCTCCTGAACCCCCACCGGTAACGGCTATGGAAACGTCAGGATCGTCTTTCATAAAGGTTTCGGCCAACTGAAGCACGAGGTTCACTTCGGTATCAGAACCTTTGATACTCACTTTCTCTACCCCTGGTCTTCCACAGGAACTCCCAAAAACAAGGAGCATGCTGAAGAAATATGTAAAAAACCTGAGCATCAAAGCTTGCTTTAACCAAAGAAAGCATTTAGTTCAGGGATTTGCGCAGAGAATGGTATTAATTTTTTGTTATGAATCCTATTCGAGATGAGGCTCCAAACGAAAATTTGTTAAGAATCGCTTAGTCATTCATCGCTTCAATTAAAATCTTCAAATAGATCCATATTTCCCATAAGGACTCCTCAACAAGATCTTCCATTTCCTCTTCCTCAAATAGAATTTCCCCTAGGAAATCAAGAAGAATACGACTTTCGTGAAACTCTAATAATAGGCTTACACTCCGTTCGAACTGATCAGGTTGTTCGCTGAGTAAATCCAGAAGTTCTTCATTAGCTTTTTGGGTTTCTTGAAGTCTGGACAATTCTAAGGAAGCTTGAGGGTTGTCAGCCTGCTTTTGATAAATTTCCTGTATAAATACCCCCAGGAATAAGAGTAATTCTTGCCCATCTTCTGGAAGGCTATCCTCCCCGATATCGGAGAGATACGCTAATAAGAAAGCATTTTCTTCTCCCAACCGATTGATTTTTTCAATAAGTGCTTCCTCCGACCATTCAGCCATGAGATCCCACTGCTCCTCCAACCACTCGTTGGAAAACTGTTCAGGTGCGGTCATTCCTTGTGAATTCATACTCAGCCATGCGCAAAAACTTTTCCACTTTTCGCAGGTTGTAAAGTTTTTTAATTAAAAACACCATAAATAGAAGATTATACTCTATGTGGGGCAATGGATCCAATTTGCCTCGACCCTCTCCCTTCAGTCTTCTGCCTCCTATTCATGGATGTGCTGCAACCCACACTTCCCCATCCTCAAAAATCTCCTTTTTCCAAATAGGAACCGTCTCTTTTAAAGTGTCTATAGCATATTGACAGGCAGCAAAAGAAGCCGCTCGATGAGGTGTAGAAACGGCAATAATAACCGCAATTTCTCCAATTCCCAATATACCCGTTCTATGAACCATGGCCATATGTTGAACAGGCCATTGTTTTCGGGTTTTCTCAATAATCTTCTTCATTTCTTTGAGTGCCATTTCCTCATAGGCCTCAAATTCTAAGCGAAGTACAGGCTTTTCTTTTGTTTGATTCCTAACGGTTCCAATAAATACATCTATTGCTCCACAATTGGGAGATGTAACTGCAGCAATAGCCTGAGCAGGATCAAGTGCTCCTGCCTGAATCTCGACGGTATCCCTACCAGACTGAATTAATAATGGGTCCATTCCTATATTAAAAAGCTTTATTACAGGTTATTTTTCACCCTCCACTTACCGGGGGAATTAAAACGATTTCATCATCAGGTCCAAGAATAAGGTCCATAGGAGCATATTCTGTATTCACAGCTACTTTTATACTGGCCAAGTCCTCAAATCTTGGATATTCCGACTTTAAGGTCTCCAATAGCCCCTGAACCGTATAGGGCTCATTTAGAGAAATCTGAGAAATTTTCCCTCCTAAAATATCCCTAGCTATTCCAAAAGCAATCAGTTTACACGTCATTTCCATAACATTAGTAGGATAAAGTTATACTTTTTCCTTATATCCTTCTCTTTTTTCAACCGCTTCTTTCAATGCCTGGTTCATTTCGTGAAAACTTTGCTTCGTTGCCTCCCCAATCATGCCTAAGATAGCTCCTGCCAATAAGCCCGAAAAATTTTCGGCATGGATAAACTTGGTTTGGTCTTTCCCAACAGGTATGAGTTGAAAATAGTGCTCTCCATCGAATAGGCCCCTTATCCATAACTTACCTCTCCAGCGAAATTCCCTTTGCGGAGTAACACGTACCACAATGGGTTCAAATACCATGGAAGACTTTCCTTTAGGATAGAGGGTAGCTTTGAGTTTCTTTCCCGCTTGGGGGATTCCATTCAACTCTTTTATAAAGGGATTCCAATTGGGATAATTAGCAAAGTCCATGAAAAAATCCCACACCCGTTCTGGGGAAGCATGAATAAGAATCTCGGTTTGAATTTCTTTCATAGCAATATTGTTTTGAACAAAATTCCCTCTATTCTCCCATGAAAAATGTGCATAAGACGAAAATGAATAGGCATTTCACGCCAAGGCTCATAAAAAATTACTACCTTTTCTTTCTTTTGTCTTATGTATTTCAATGGAAGATTTGTCCGAAACTTAGCACTATTCGCTACCACCCAAGGAGCAGATAAACATGTACTGTTTACAAAATGTGGAAAAACCGAACAGGAACTTGCTGCAGAATCTTGCCGGGTTACACCTGAAGGGTATAATGCCTTTTTGAAAGCAGCCATTGCAGCAACAGGAGACGAACTATTTGGCCTTCATGCCGGTGAACATGTGAATCTTCAGGCTGCTGGGTTGATCCTCCAGATAGCACAAAGTAGTCAGACCGTTAAACAAGCCTTGGAATACTGTTGTGAATTTGCCAACCTTGGTTGCAATGCCTTACCTCTTGCTTTGGAGGAGGTGGAAGAGTGCTATAAATTATCCATTTCGCCTGATCCCTTGTGGACTAAACAAGCCCCTGTAGCTGCTCTTCAAACGCTATATGGCTACATGGCCTTTACCTTGAGGGAATTTCAATGCCTAACGGATTCTTCCTTTTATCCCCAAGAGATTTGGTTTCGTGCAGCGCCTCCGAAGAAAGAAGGAGAAATACAGCGTGTACTAGCTTGCCCCTTGCACTTTGAGAAAGGCGAAAACGCGCTTTTGTTCGATAAATCTCTCCTATCTAAGCCCATCGTTACCAGTGATTACGCCCTCCTCAACGTATTGGTAACACATGCGGAAAAAAAGCTCAAAGAGCTAGCAGTGAATAACAATTTTTATGAAATCGTAAAACGGTGCATAATCCAAATGGGTAACCCAGAATTTCCAACAATTTCGGGAATAGCCAGGCACCTCAATATGAGTGTAAGAACTTTTCAACGTCGGCTTAAAGCCGAAGGCTATTCGTACAAACAAGTGGTGGATGAATTGCGGAAAGAATTTGCCATCAGCTATCTGCACCAGCCGGAGCTTAGTGTAAGTGAAATTGCATATTTATTGAGCTATTCTGATGCAAGTACCTTTATCCGGTCCTTTAGAAGGTGGACAGGCAAAACACCTGTTGGCTTCAGAAAGCAGCTATTTACTCTATAACAATCCGATTAAACTTACAGAGCCCAATAAATTTCCATTACATTTTAACCTTCCCCCTAAACCCAAAAATCTTATCATACTATCCCACTTTCTATAGCTAGCCAATCCTTTCCCTTATTTCCTCATATCCTTACACCACATTCGCTAATTTCACCTATCTCCTCCCCATTACATCCTCTCGGGCCTCTTCAGTAAGCAACATAACTTCTTCGATTAGTCCGAAATCTACGCCTAAATCCTTCAGCGAATCAATTAAATGTTCTACTACAATATCGAAATGGGAATCTTTCAACCCATAGGCTCTCAAATGAGCGTGGGCTAGGTTTAAGTCTCTTCCCGTGTAGGGTTTTGGCCCTCCAAATACATAGGTAAGAAAGGCCTTTTGCCGTTCGATTTGGGTTTCCATGTTTGTCCAGCGAAAAAAGTGGCTGACCCGATCGTCTTCAATGACCTTCATGTAAAAGATTTCTACTGCGACTTCGACAAGAGATTCACCCCCAAGGCGTTCGTACAAACTGTTTTGCGAAAAAGAGTGGGATTGCATCGTTTGAAATACTTAATGGAATAGGGAAAAATTGCTTTCATGATAAATTTGCTGTAAATGCTTGAGAAAATTTAACAGACTCATCTCCAATCCTAGCATATATGTAACATTAAACCTTTTTAGGGGCTTGCTTTGCATATTCAGACGGTAAAATTCCGTATTGAGCCTTGAAGCATTTGGAAAAATAGGATAAATGGCTGAATCCAGACTGGTAGGCTGCCTCAGCTACCTGCATATTGGAATCCCTTAGGAGTTGAGCCGCACGTTTTAAGCGAATATTTCGAATAAACTCAGAAGCTGATTGGCCTGTTAAAGCCTTAAGCTTTCTGTGTAATTGCATCCGGCTCATTCCGATTTTCTTTTGGAGAGTTTCTACCGTGAAGCCTTCATCCATAATGTGTTCGTCTACTACTTGAATAAGTTCTTCCAGGAAAACTCCCTCACGGTCAGAAACACTCACCTGCGTCGGTTCAATCACCAGTTCCTTACTGTATTTTTCTTTTAGGACTTTGTGCTGGAGCCATAAGCTCTTCAACCGAGCACGTAATTCCTGCATATCAAAAGGCTTGGCGAGGTATTGGTCAACTCCCCGCTCAAACCCTTCCCTCTTGGACTCTGTATCAGCTTTAGCCGTAAGCATAAGTATGGGAATATGGCTAGTTATGTTATTTTCTTTTAGGAGCTTTGTCAAGCTTATACCATCCATGACAGGCATCATTAGATCGGAAATGATCAAGTCAGGAATCAGTTTTTTGGCTGTTTTTAGCCCTTCTGCTCCATTAGCAGCCGTAAACACTGTAAATTCATTTTTCAATTGAATTTTCATGTGTTCCCTAAGTTCTTGATGGTCTTCCACGATTAGGATTCGGGGTTTTTCTCCCTTTTCTGTTGCCAGATGGCCTATGGTAGGTTCTAGTTCTTCCTTTTCGCTTACAGGTATTTCAGCTAATAGACTACTGATTGTTTGGTGGGAAATTTTCACACCTTCAGGTTGAGTATTTTGTAAGGGTAAGATTACAACAAAAGAGCTTCCTCTACCTTCTTGTGAATCCAGCGAAATAGCTCCGCCTTGTAGATCTACCAATTCTTTGGTAAGTGCCAAACCAATGCCTGTACCCTCATGGGCTCTAGTCTTACTACCATCAACTTGATAAAATCTTTCAAAGATTTTTTCTTTTAGTTCTGGGGGTACACCCAGTCCGGTATCCGAAACCACAATTCGTAGAGATTCTTCTTGTTGTAAACTCGCATGCACCGTGACCCTTCCCTCTTGAGGGGTGAATTTGATGGCATTGGAAAGTAAGTTGTAGATAATTTTTTCGAATTTATCTGTATCAAACCAAACACGAATCTCTCTATCAGGTATATCTATTTGATACTGGATTGCTTTATTTTCGGCAAGGGGAATAAAAGAGTCTGCTATATGCTGTAAAAAATGTAAAATATTCCCATAGGAGACCTCAAGTTGTAAGGTCCCTACCTCCAACTTCGCCAAATCAAGGAGTTGATTAACCAACCTCAAAAGCCGATGGCCATTCCGTTCCATCATTTTCATATCTCGGCTACTAATGTTCGGTCCCTTGTTTTGTATGGGAGCAAGAATGAGGTGGAGAGGCGTTCGAAACTCATGAGAGATATTGGCAAAAAATTGCGATTTAATTTGGTCGAGCTTTTTAATTTGCTCGGCCTCCACTTGGACAATTTCAGCTTGTTGGGAGGCTTCAGCCGCAAGGGCTTGGGCTATTTTACTTCCGCAAATAGCAGCGATCGTTCTCAAGGCTTCAACATGTCGTTGTTGGAAAAAATTCTTCGCGGGATGCTCAGAGTCAATTACCCCAATTACATTTCCCTGGTGGATAATGGGAACGGCTAGTTCTGATAGACGTTGTTCATCATCGACTATATATCGGGTATCCTGAGAAGTATCCCCAATATTTTCCAATCTTCCTTTTACAGCAACCGTCCCAACAATCCCCTCTCCGAGAGGGATGCGAATGGGGTTGACGATTTTTTCCCCTTCTGGATTTTTGTTCCCAAATGCAGCTATCTGGCTAAGTTCTTTTTTTTCCTCGTCTACCAGATAGACCACACTATCCACAAAGTTCAAACGAGAAATACAGTTCCTTGCTACGTCCCATAAGATTTCTTCTACAGTATTTTTATCATACAAGGAGGTAGCAAAATCCTGAATAATTGAATCAATTTCCTCGCGCTCTTCGAGGTCTTCCTTCAATTTCAATTGGTCATTTTCCAAGGACAATTGAAGGTTTTTTTGTTTTAAGCGGTACCGTATGTAAAAAAGATAGGCTGCGACTCCAAAGAGAACAAGTAAAATTCCAAGGCCTATGATTAAGAGACGCTGCTGCCGAAGGGAATTTCGCTGTGAGTCAAGCTTCAGTTTCTGGACCTCTAATGCTCGCGCTTGTTGATCTGTTTCAAAGCGCGTTCTAACTTCTCCAATTTGTTGGGAAAGTTCTGCTGCTTGCAGACTATCGCTCAAAAAGTTGTATTGTTCCCTGTATTCTTGGGATTTTTCCACCTCTCCCAGAGCTGCATAAATTATTCCCAAAGGTGCCAAGGCAGCCTCCTTCAGGAGCATATTATTTAAAGAATCCGCAATTCCAAGACTATTTGTGGCGTAGACGAGGGCTTGGTTGAAATTTCCCTGGTCCATATATAGGGTTGCCAGAGAGTTGTACGTTAGAGACATACCTCGAAGGTAGTTCTGCCCTCTATCTATCTCCAATGATTTTTTGTAGTAAGTATCTGCTTTTGAATACTCCCCACGCAATTTGTAAATCATTGCCAAGTTGTGGTAGGTATTACTTATTCCCTGTATATTTCCACAAAGATCATCGATCTCCAAGGATTTTGTATGGCTGTCAAGCGCCTCATCAATTCGATCTAATTGGAAATATACATTTCCCAAATTCCCATAAATTCCAGCCTTCAAGTCGTCAAACCCATGTTCATCCGCTAGCTGTTCGGCTTTTTTATAGAAGGAAATACTCTCGTCAAATAGGTTCAGGTATTTATGAACAATCCCCATATGGATATTCATACGGGTTACCTCCTCATAGTCATTGAGGTCTTGGAAAATCTTCATTCCAGCTCGTATGGCGGAAATCGCTCCCTCGTAGTTGCCACTTTCTGCCTGAATACGGGTAAGAATTTGGTAGCCTTTCCCGGCTAGTCTGGGCAATTCATGGACTGTGGCATCAGAGATGGCAGCTTCTGAAAGTTCAATCGCCAACGGGTGGTTTGAATGTGTAAAGGTTTTCGCACTGTCAAGTTTTGCAGAAATCTGGTCTTTTATCGAAATTTCCTGTGCATAGAGTTTACCTCCTAAGTGAAAAAGGATAGGCAAAAGTAGGAAGATGTTGACAAGGTAAACTTGTCTTCTTAGTTGGGTTTGGGGTACTCTCATGATTCCGTAAGAATCCGATTTTTTGCAAATGCGGAAAGGTTGCTTTGGAGCTTAAGACTCTGGGAGAACCAAAATTCCGCCTGATACTAAGGCAAATCTCTCCTAATATTAGAAAAATTTTCGTGGAATTTTCAGTCAATGACCACCAAGGCATTGGGGAAAACCCCAATTTCTGTCTCCTCTTCTCGCAATAATCCCAGGGTTTGAAGGTCAACGACATTGTATTTACCAGGTGTACCAGCAAGGCCTTCAATAAAGTGGTGGGGAGGGTCTTCATTGCCGTTGCCATTATTTTCACTAGAAACAAATAATAGGCGCCGGTCTTTACTGATGCCAATCCCATGAGGGCGGTGTCCCAAGCGATAGATTTCTCTGATTTTGGAAAGACCCACTGCATCAATTACACTTACGCAGCCACGCATACTCCCTTGTTCAGAAAAATTTTCCTCTTTTGCACAAGCGACAAACAACCTATTTTCCTGAGAATCATAGGCCATTAAGCGAGGGAATTCTCCAGTAGGAATGGTTGTTATCAACTGATCACTAGCGGTATTAAATACGCGAACTTCATTTGTAGCACTACAGGAGATGAATAGCTTGGAACCATCTGGCGATAAAAGGCTATGATAGGGTTGGTATGCGCGGGTGGCCTGGGCAAAGGGGGAGGCTTCTGGATCTATCAGGATTTTATCAATTTCTTGCAATCCAGAAGGATCTACTGCGTATTTAGCATAATAGTTTCCTTCATTTGCCACGACATATAATAGGGAAAAATCTGAATTTGTTGCCATTCCATGTCCAAAGCTCAACAATTCCGCAGAACCCCTAACTTGGTTTAGTATTTCCAAGGTGTTTGCATCCAACAATGAAAGCTTGGGGGTACTATTGGTGGCGTTCCAGTGTGAAATGATTAAATAGTTACCTAAAGGATCGACCTCTATTAATGCAGGACTTTCTCCTACTTCCACTCTTCCCACTCTCTCATATGTGTCTGTGCGATACTTCTCTACCAAGCTACCTTGTAGCAAGGTTACATACATAAACCTGTTATCAGGGGAGAGCGCAATATAATGAGGAGATTCATTTACGCCTTCTAATTGCCCTACTTCTACAAATCGCATAATAAGGTTTGTCTCCAGATCTGTAACTGCAATCAGGTCGCTTCCGGCACATAAGGAAAATAGTTTGTCATCGGATCGCGTCTCTTGGAGAGCCCACCTGTAAGTTCCCGTTTTATCTACTGCGCCAGCTTCAATCCACTCGCGGATGGTCAATACTTGATCGCGGCCTAGGGCATCGCCACTAGGGGGCATTCGGGGTTCTGCTTGGACGCCCAAGTCGGAATACGTATTGGTATGTTGAAACAAATGCGACCAATTGGGTGCATAGGGTATCACTATTGCCCCAAAATCAGATCCTTGAAAAGCTCGATCCCAACTAGAAAGGTTTAGGTTCTCAGGAGGAGAATCACCCACATGACACCCTGAGATCGCACAATTACTACTAAAAATAGTTGCCACTTCACTTGGAAATTGAGAACTCGCCGGTTCGAAAGGCTCGTGGGTACAAGACCAACCTATAAGTGTGATGAGCAAACCTGCTAAATACCTATTCCGCATGTATTTTTCCATCCTTATGAGCCTCAAAAATACCAAAATTCTCCTACCTTTACGGGGTATAAATTTGTTAACCGTTGATAGTTGCCTTTGGGGAGTTTATCGTATTTCAGTCCATACTAGTCTAGAACCTACATTGGATAATGCCATGTACTATCGACAATATACCTCTAACCAATAAACCAAACATTTAACCAATGACCCGAATCGGCTTACTGGGTGCTGGGCACCTCGGAAAAATCCACCTTCGACTGTTAAAAGAAATTGAAACGGTAGAACTGGTCGGATTTTTTGATTTAGACCCCGATGTAAGATCAAAAGTCTCAGAGACCTATTCTGTACCCACATTCGATACCTACGATGCCTTACTAGAGCAAGTAGAAGCCGTAGACATTGTCACCCCTACTACTACTCACTTTGAAATGGCCCAAAAAGCTTTGCAGCTTGGCAAACATATATTCATCGAAAAACCGCTGACTCAAAATCCAAAGGAGGCCTTAGACCTCATTAGTCTAGTAAAGGAAAAAGGGGTTGTTGCTCAGGTGGGACATGTAGAACGCTTTAACCCTGCCTTTCTTACTGTAGGAGAATCGGCAATCAGCCCTATGTTTATTGAGGGTCATAGATTGGCTCAATATAATCCTCGCGGAACGGATGTATCTGTGGTCCTGGATCTTATGATTCACGACTTAGATGTTGTCTTGAGTCTGGTCAATTCCCCGGTTCAAGAGATTAGTGCGAGTGGAGTGGCCGTTATCAGCGATTCACCGGATATCGCCAATGCACGTATCGAATTTGAAAATGGATGCGTAGCCAATCTCACGGCAAGTAGGATTTCGGTGAAAAACATGCGCCGCCTTAGGATGTTTCAGAAGAACACCTATCTCGTGGTTGATTTTCTGGAAAAAAAGGCTGAAACCTTTAAAATTACGGAGGAGCCTCCAGCGCAAGGTGCTATGCGTTTTGACTTAGATTCAGGAAAAAAGCAAAAATACCTCATTTATGAATCTCCTGAAGTACAGCCTGTAAACTCAATTAAAATGGAACTGGAGGAGTTTGTTTCATCGATTGAAACAGGAAGCCGTACCCGAGTATCTATAGAAGACGGATATAAGGCGCTACAGGTAGCTCACGAAATCATCCATCGAATTGAAGAGAAATTAGAGAAAGTAAAATAATCTCAGAAAAGAGAGAGCAGAATCCTTTATTAAATAGGAACCTGAAGCGGATCAAGCGAATGCTTCTGTTTCTCCCTTCTTGTGTCTGGACTATCTATTTCTACTTTCTAGGGTGATACATTGAGAATACTTCCCGAAGGTATTCCCTATCCAAATGCAGGTACAACTCCGTAGTGGTTATAGATTCATGTCCTAGCATTTCTTGAACAGCTCTAAGATCAGCTCCTCCTTCAATTAAGTGTGTTGCAAAGGAGTGTCGTAGGGTATGGGGACTTACTTGCGTGGGAAGACCTGCCCGTTTGGCCAAATTTTTAACAATATAAAAGATCATTACGCGAGAAAGTTGGCTTCCTTGCTTGTTGAGAAATACAACGGCCTCACTGCCTTTTGCTGCCTCTTGCCGGTATCGAACTTGCTCAAAATAGGTCTGTAAACTAAGAATTGCAGGCTCTCCAATGGGGACCAGTCGTTCCTTTTCCCCTTTGCCAAAAACCCTTATAAATCCTTCATCCAAATACAGTTGGGAGAATTCTAGAGAAATGAGTTCAGAAACCCGTAAGCCGCAGGAATACATAATTTCTACAATGGCCCGGTTTCGGATATCATGGGCTTTATTCGAAGGAATGGAAGAAAGTAATGTTAATACCTCTTCAACTTCTAATACAATGGGTAGCTTTTGAGAAAATCGAGGTAGCTCTAGCAAGGAACTAGGATTTTCTCCCACGAGTTCTTCTGTATATAAAAATCCGTAGAATGAGCGGATAGCAGAAATATTTCGGGATACACTCCGCTTACTCAACAGACAAGTCTCAACTAACCAGAATAAATACTCACGGATCTCCTCCAAAATCAGTTCAGCAGGACCCTTTTTTTCTAAAATAGTCTGAGCGTAAACCATGAATCTCTCCAAGTCCCGTTTATACGCCTGAAGGGTATTCTCAGATAGACCCCTTTCAATTTGTAAATACAGCGTATATTCGGCAAAAGATTCCTCCCAGGTAAGTAATTTCATGGGAATTAAAGTTGTGAAAAAATATGGACATACTCATCCTTAATGGTCCTAATCTCAATCTTCTAGGTAAGCGAGAACCTGAAATCTATGGGAATGTAACCTTTGAAGAACACCTAACTTCTCTTCGTATTCGGTTTCCAGAAGTAACCCTTCACTATTTCCAGAGTAATCACGAGGGAGAATTAGTAGACAGGATTCACCAAAGCCTTAACGAATCCATAGGGGGTATGATAATCAACCTGGGAGCATTTACTCACTATAGTTATGCCTTGTACGATGCGCTTAGAATGATTCCTATTCCTGCTATAGAAGTTCACATATCCCATATTTATCAGAGAGAAGCCTTCCGACATACCTCCGTAACTGCACCTGCATGTCAAGGTCTTATCACGGGATTGGGGATAGAAGGGTATAGCCTAGCGATACAGTGGTTTTATAACCATCTTGGAGAAAATACGTAAGTTCATATCCTTCTAGTAAATAAAAAAGGCACAGGTGCCCTGCGCCCAATAAAAAACCGGGGGACTCTACTGCTCTGCAGGAATCAACCCCAGCCCTTGCTCTTAAAAACCGAGGGACTCTATCACTCTGTGAGAATCAACCTCAGCCCTTGCTCTTAAAAACCAGGGGACTCTATCACTCTGTGAGAATCAACCCCAGCCCTTGCTCTTAAAAACCAGGGGACTCTATCACTCTGTGAGAATCAACCCCAGCCCTTGCTCTTAAAAACCGAGGGACTCTATCACTTTGTGAGAATCAACCTCAGCCCTTGCTCTTAAAAACCGGGGGACTCCATCACTCTGTGAGAATCAACCCCAGCCCTTGCTCTTAAAAACCGAGGGACTCTATCACATTGTGAGAATCAACCTCAGCCCTTGCTCTTAAAAACCGGGGGACTCTATCACTCTGTGAGAATCAACCCCAGCCCTTGCTCTTAAAAACCGGGGGACTCTACCACTTTGTAAGAATCAACCCCAGCCCTTGCTCTTGTAATTCCAGATTACCTTACCTGTTACGTTTACAAATGTAATAGCCGTACCCTGGGATTCTTCCTAAAACCGAACCAATGGTAAGTTTTACAGTAAGAATGGTTGGACTAGCTTCCTTACTGGTACAGTGGAAAAAATCCCTCAAAATGTGCATTTTTTTGCTTTGAGACCGGATTTTAGTGATTATACTTATCCCCGAAATACTCACTAGATAACCATTTATATGATAAAATAATTTTTCAAATTATACCATCTCATTTTCGAACCAAAACCTAGTATTTCTTTTTTTCTTATATTAGGTTGTATAAGGGTATCTGCCCTGGCATACTTGTAAAATTTCTACCTAATTGGACCCTACCCTACTTTTGCGAGAAAAACCTCGGAGACATATACTTAAAATGTGAATTTCTTTATGCAGAAGCTAAGTACAGATTGGTTCATGGAAGGTACCCTAGATTTCGAATACAAGAAATACATCCTATTAGCATACATGCAACATGTGAGTAAGGAGTTTTCAGAAATCCGCTTGTACCCTTCCTTTGCAGAACTGATCCATCATTACAAGAACCTGGAATCTTTCCAAGAACAAAGTCAAAACCTAATAAAAAAATTTCCCACCGCTTTATCGATGGACGACCTCCAAAAGATGAAGCTCAGCTATTCGCCAACCGTTCCGAGTGATGAGCGAATGAAGGAAATCGAAGATATCATTGCATATGCCCTCCCCGAATTTCGCAAGCAGCTAAAAGAAGGAAAAGAAATATTTGAATACATAGACGATCAAATCCAAATCGAGCCCATTGGTGTTACACCCCTGTACCACAAAGAAGGCTATATCTTTCTACGGGTAGAACCACGTAAATCAATCAAAGTATTCGAATACAAAGTCATCTTTTTCGAAAATACGGATGCCAATTTTTACGGAATCTCCTTCGAATATCTGGATACTTTCCGATTAAGTCTGGTAAACACCTATGAAGGGATTAAACGCAAACTCATTCATTCGTATAATAAATTACCTAATCCAGCCACTTGGCTATTGCATGTAATTAATCCTTTTCCAGAAGAAGCGGCTTTGCTACCCGTGGCTAAACGGAAGATGTTGGCCTATTTGAAGTAAGAATATTTATTGAACACAAAAGACCCAAACAATAAAGGGCTTAGCCAAAAGGCTAAGTTCTTGGAAGACGGTAGACCCTCAACCTACCTTTGGAATACCTAAGGAGCTCGTTACTCCCTATACCCTTCAACCCTAAGCCCAATACCCTCATACCCTTCTCCTACCACACCCAGGTCTGTGTCATCAAAATAAAGGCAATTCCAGCGGCTGCGCCTGAGATAAATAGGTTCCACTCGCGATGCTGAGCCTTGAAGATATTGAGTACCACGTAAGACAAGCCCATAATAATTGCAACGATTAGGATCTGTCCCAACTCCAGACCGAGATTAAAAGCCAATAGCGGTTTCCAGATACTTTCCTCCTGGCCGAGTAGGGCACGTAAATAGTTGGAAAAGCCCATTCCGTGAATCAAGCCAAAAAAAAGTGCTATTCCATAATTCTGGCGCATGACCTGTGGCCTTAGATTCATATCCTTTCTCAAGACGTTAAATAAAGCGGTGATTAATATGGTGACCGGGATCAAAAACTCAATGAGCTCGGAAGGAAGAGTAAAAATATTTAAGGTTGCTAAGGCCAGGGTGATGGAATGCCCTATGGTAAAAGCGGTAACCAGTACCAAAATCCTTCTCCAATCTTCCACTTGATACACAGCACACAAGGCTACTATGAAAAGAATATGGTCATAAGCCGCTAGGTCGGAAATATGCTGAAAGCCGAGTTGAAAGTAAACTAAAAATTCGGACATGGGGTTTGAGTTTTATCGTCTATAGTCTACAGCCAATGGTTTGTGGGGTACTAGCCCTAAGACCCTAATTATAAAAAATATTCCTCTTCCGTTAAATTCCTACCTACTTTGCACAAGGAATTATTCTCGTGGGTTCACAAGAGATCCCATCTGGATTGATTTGCACATGTACCTGCCGAAAATTTTGTTGAACCACATCGTTATAGAGGAAATCTACGATTTCTTCCACGTATTTTGTCATAGGAGTTCCAGCTACTTCATGCCCACCACCACAAGTTGTATGTAAGTAGTAAGGCTTTCCGAGTTCGTGGAGGTATTGAGCGATAGAATAAGCCCCATCTAGCATTAAATACCCAGGATCTCCCGGTTCACAATAGTGGTGTGCAGCTGATGCATACGGTACGAGGTTATCACAGGTACCATGAAACAACTGCGTAGGGAGTGCATTGGAATCTGTAATCATCTCGACATCTACCAAGGCACCTGCAAAGGAAATTACCCCTGCATAGGAGAATTCATTCGGCAGCAATTGAGACTCTTCATTGAAAAGATTGGGTGCCCAATAGGCTGCATGTAAGACTGCCTCTGCACCTGCACTACTCCCTGCCAGAACGATCTGGCTGGGATCAATTCGGATATTCTTTGCCATATCGATCAAGGCGGCAGTAGCTCCCCTAACATCATTCACAGCTGCCTGAAAGGTCTTGACCTTATTTTCTGCTGGCTGATCACAGTGAAAGGATTTCCCTTTCATAGTAAGCCGATAAGACATGGTAATCGCAACATAGCCATGGCTTGCCAATTCGCGGCAAAACCCGTGGTGGGTTTCTCCTCCCCTAGTTCCTCCAGCAAAGCCTCCGCCATGGACAAACAAAACGACCGGACGAGCGGGATCAGTGGTGCCCTTAGGCAGAAACACATCCATTTTCAAGGTATCTTCTCCCTCAATTGCATAGGTATAGGTATCAGGTTCATGGACCTCATACATAGCATCCTTATAGGGGATTTCCTCTTCTTGTCCGAAAAGCGAACACCCATAAAGAAAAGTCAAAAAGAGCAATGAAAAACGCATGTCTTTAAAGTAATAAATTGAATGGCCTTCATCAATGGAATTTCTCCTTCTCCAGACCCAAGAATAAAATTAAAAGAAACTCTCCTCAACTAGATTCAGGAGGAGGGGGTAGGTGAGGTTTTCTCACCCCTCAAATTCTTCCAGGTAAATCCTTACCTGCTCAAATACGTTATCCGCTGTATATCCAAACTTCTGATCGAGGACGGTATAAGGCGCTGAATACCCAAAATGGTCTAGTCCAATTGCCTTTCCCGAAGGACCAACTAGTCCTTGAAGGTTTAAGGGTAGTCCTGCTGTAAGCCCTAAAGTAGGAACATGGGCAGGTAATATAGATTGTTGGTATTCTTTTTCCTGGTCTCTGAACAGGCCTTCTGAAGGTGCTGAAACCACTCGAACTTTCATGTGTTTCTCTTCTGCCAAACGCTTGGCACCCTCTATTAGGGTAGACACCTCTGAGCCATTGCCAACAAGAATAATATCTGGATCACCCTCTGTATCTTGGACAATATATGCTCCCTTTGATGCCTCGTGAGCAGCTTCGAATCGGCTTGAGCCATTGGAAGCAGGCACATCAGGAATATTCTGGCGAGAAAGGATTAAGCCACTTGGGCCATCCGTTTTTTCCAAAGCGAGCTTCCAACATAGGGTAGTTTCATGTGCATCGGCAGGACGTAAAACCAAAAAGCTTCTTTTCCCAGAATGATTCTTCACTTGCTCCAACAAGCGAATTTGTGCCTCTTGCTCAATAGGCTGGTGAGTAGGTCCGTCTTCTCCTACGCGAAACGCATCATGTGTCCAAATAAACTTTACAGGAAGCTCCATCAAAGCAGCGAGGCGAAGTGCAGGCTTCATGTAATCGGAAAAAACGAAAAAAGTGGCACACACAGGAATAACGCCTCCATGTAATGCCATTCCATTACAAATGGCAGCCATTGCAAATTCCGAAACCCCCATCTGTAGAAATCTTCCGCTAAAATCTCCACGCTCAAAGGCTTTGGTTTTCTTGAGAAAACCATCGGTTTTATCACTATTTGATAAGTCGGCAGAAGCCACAATCATATTCTCAATCGAATCTGCATAGTGCTGTAAAACAGTCGAAGATGCATTGCGGGTAGCCACGTTATTCTTTTGCGTTATGGCACTGTAGTCAACTTCAGGAATCTTCCCTGAGAGGAATCCCTCCAACTTACTGGTAAGTTCAGGATTTGCTGTTTCCCAGATAGCCTGATCTGCCTTCCGTTGGGCAACTATTTCGCGCTTCTTCTCTAAAACCTGCGCATAATGCCTGGTTACATCGGGAAATAGTTGAAAGGGCTTATCTGGGTCTCCCCCCAGGGTAGTAATAGTTTTGGCAACGGAGGCCCCCGCTTTGCTGATGGGTTTGCCATGCAAATCTACCCCTCCCTCAAGGGATTCTCCCCCTTCTGTCAGAACTCCTTTGCCCATAATGGTTTTCCCTATGATCAAAGTGGGCCGATCCGTTTCCTCATGAGCCGCTTTTATGGCATCGTGAAGTTGCTGGGCATTACTCCCTTCAACAGTGACCACGTGCCAACCCCAAGATTCATATTTCTTACCGGTATCTTCTGTAGTAACTTCGTGGGTAGTTGAAGAAAGCTGTACTTCATTGGCATCGAAAAACATAATCAGGTTTCCCAGTCCTAGAAAGCCAGCGATTCTCCCTGCTTCTTGCGAGATTCCTTCCTGAATTCCTCCATCTGAAATATACGCATAGGTTTTATGTGCCATCCACTCCCCAAATCTTTGAACCAAAAATCGTTCAGTAATAGCTGCCCCAACCGCAAAGGCATGTCCTTGCCCTAAAGGCCCTGAGGTATTTTCTACTCCCCTGGTAAAATCTTTTTCTGGATGGCCCGGAGTAGGGCTTTCCCACTGTCTGAATTGTTTCAACTCATCCATGGAATAGTTGCCAATGAGGGAGAGAGTTGAATATAACATGGGCGATAAATGCCCTGGATCTAGAAAAAAACGATCTCTGTGGGGCCAGGAGGGATTATCGGGATCGAAAACCATAAATTCTGAAAACAATACGTTCATAAAGTCCGCTCCTCCCATCGACCCACCGGGGTGACCAGACTTGGCTTGCTCTACCATGGCTACACTCAATACACGGATGTTATCAGCAGCTTTGTTTAATGTAGGAATGTCCATAGAATTATTTGGTTGAAAGTTTTGAGGTGATGCAGCGCAAATTAAGCACCCTACTTAAACAAATCATAAATAAGTTTAGCAAAAATTTTCATAATATAGGCGCTATTATTCCAAACCTACTACAATGACTGAAATTAATCCCATTGACTTGGGCGTGTTTATTGCCTATGGCCTTTGTATTATTACCTTGGGCCTCTGGGTATCCCGAGGCAAAAAAGGAGAAGAAAAAGATGCAGAGGACTATTTCCTAGCCGGGAAAACCCTTACTTGGTGGGCAGTGGGCTCTTCCCTCATTGCATCCAACATATCAGCTGAGCAATTTATCGGAATGTCAGGTTCCGGTTATGCTCTGGGCTTAGGGATTGCATCCTATGAATTCATGGCTGCCCTTACCCTAATAATCGTTGGGAAATTTTTCCTACCCATTTTTATAAAGAAAGGGATCTTTACGATGCCTCAATTCCTTGAATTGCGCTACGACAGTCGAGTCCGAACAGTCTTGGCAGTGTTCTGGTTAATCGTCTATGTATTTGTCAACCTAACCACAGTCATGTGGCTAGGGGCTCTAGCACTCAATACCATTGTGGGAGTTCCTATCTTCTATGGTATCCTGGGTTTAGCCTTGTTTTCAGTAGTCTATTCCCTATATGGAGGCCTCATGGCAGTGGCTTGGACAGATGTGGTACAGGTAGTTGTCTTACTTGTGGGAGGGATTATCACCTCAATCATTGCCTTAGATCAAGTGGGAGGAGGCGAAGGTGCAATGGCAGGCTTATCCGTTCTCTATGAAAAGGCAGGCCCAAATCCGATAGCTTCTCTCCAAAACCACTTTGATATGATCATAGAAAAGGGAGTGCTGAGTATTCCTGATGGAGATGGAGGAACGAAGGATGCCTGGCTAGACCTTCCCGGACTTTCTGTTCTAATAGGGGGAATGTGGGTTGCAAATCTGTTTTATTGGGGGTGTAACCAATATATTACCCAGCGAGCGCTAGCCGCCAAAAGCCTAGATGAAGCCCAAAAAGGGGTACTATTTGCAGGGGTCCTCAAGCTTATTATTCCTCTTGTAGTAGTCATTCCGGGTATAGCGGCTTATGTACTTCTCAACGATCCTTCCTATGGCTTAACAGCAGAAGCCATCTCTAAATCCGATCAAGCCTATCCCTGGCTACTTGAAAAATTTGTACCTGTGGGATTACGAGGCTTGGCTTTTGCAGCGCTCATTGCAGCCATTGTATCTTCCCTAAGTTCGATGATAAACAGTATATCCACGATTTTCACCATGGATATTTATAAGCCTCTTTTGAACAAAGATGCGTCCCAAACCCAGTTGGTAAATATCGGCCGAGTAGCCGCCCTAATCGCCTTAATTATCGCAGCTATTGTGGCTAAACCACTCTTAGGTGAGGTAGACCAAGCCTTCCAAATTATTCAGGAATATACAGGATTTGTGAGTCCGGGAATCTTAGCGATCTTCCTGTTGGGACTCTTCTGGAAAAAAGGAACGGCCAATGCAGCATTATGGGCGGGGATCACCAGTATTCCTTTCTCCGTACTGCTTAAGTATACGCTGCCCAATATGCCTTTCATGAATCGAATAGGAATTGTCCTGATCCTTTGCAGCGCGGTCTTAGTGATCATTTCCCTTATTGAGGGAAAGGGGGAAGATCATCCAAGGGCTATTCAAATGGACAAAGGCTTGTTTTACACAAGCCCAGCCTTCAATGTAGGCTCAATTCTCGTCTGTGTAATCCTCGCAATGATTTATACAATTTTTTACTAGGCATATCCCAGCATTTCGGTAAAACATTCATTTTTTTCAATCCCAACTACAAGTATAGTTGGGATTGAACAATATTTTTAAGAATTTGTTGTCATAACAACATTTTGGTATTCTGACATTACAATATATGCCTATATATCATAAACTTGGAAAAATCCCCCCCAAACGCCATACGATATTTAAAAAACCCAATGGCGGTTTGTATTACGAACAACTCTTTGGTACGATCGGCTTTGATGGAATGTCCTCTCTGCTGTATCATGTCCACCGTCCTACAATGGTGAAGGAAATCAACGAGGCTAGGAACCTTTCTCCCAAAATAGCCATTGAAAAAAATCTCACTGCACGCAAACTTATTGGGTTTAATGTAGCGCCAAAAGACGATTTTCTCGAAGCTAGAGAATGCCTCCTGGTAAATTCAGACATCCATATCGGTGTTGCAGCACCTAAAAACTCAATGAATACGTATTTTTATAAAAATGCGGATGCAGATGAAATGCTCTTTATTCACAAAGGAAGTGGAACCCTTCGCACTTTCTTAGGAAATATTCCCTTTACGTATGGAGATTACCTAATCATTCCACGGGGTATCATTTACCAAATTGATTTTGACAGCGCGGATAATCGGATTCTCTATGCAGAGTCTTTCCATCCCATTTACACACCCAAGAAATACCGCAACTGGTTTGGCCAGCTTTTAGAGCATTCCCCTTTTTGCGAACGGGATTACCTACTACCTGAAAACCTGGAAACACATGACAAACAGGGGGACTTTATCTTAAAAATCAAAAAACAAGGCTTGCTACACGAGTTGGTATATGCTTCCCATCCTTTTGATGTCGTAGGATGGGATGGGTATAATTTCCCTTATGGATTCTCTATACATAATTTTGAGCCTATCACGGGTAGAGTTCATCAGCCCCCTCCGGTCCATACGACCTTTGAAACTAGCGCCTTCGTCATTTGCTCCTTTTGTCCGCGACTCTACGATTATCACCCCCAGGCGATTCCCGCACCCTATAACCACTCAAACATTGACTCCGATGAAATGCTGTATTATGTGGATGGGGATTTTATGAGTCGAACTAATATAGGGCCTGGTTATATATCGCTGCACCCCTCAGGTATTCCCCATGGTCCTCATCCGGGTACCTACGAAGCGAGTATTGGGAAAAAGGAAACCGGTGAGCTAGCTGTAATGATTGATACCTTCAAGCCCTTACAAATCACCGAAAATGCGCTTAACATAGACGATGGAACCTATTATCAATCCTGGTTGGAGCACTAATAAATCTACAAAAATGATCATTGATATTGCACCACAATCCGATTTCTCCATACACAACCTCCCCTTTGGAATATTTTCTACGCCGGGAACCCCTCCTAGAGTGGGAATGGCTATTGGCACCTACATTATTGACCTATCTGCAGCAGGAAAACTGGGACTTTTTGACTTTGATACAGGTGTATTTGAGCAGCCCACTTTGAATGAGTTTATAAGCTTAGGAAAAGATACATCTTCAAAAGTTAGAAAAGATATTCGGAAATGGCTGGAAGCAGATGCTTCCCCTTTGGTCAACTCAAAAGGGGTCTTCATATCTCAAGCTAGCGCTCAAATGCACATGCCAATACATGTAGGAGATTACACGGATTTTTATTCCAGCATCGAACATGCCACCAATGTAGGTAAGATGTTTCGCGATCCTGAAAATGCCTTGCTTCCCAATTGGAAACACGTACCCGTGGGATATCATGGAAGAGCCTCATCCATCGTAGTAAGTGGTGAAAATATCCGACGACCCAAAGGACAGGTACTCCCGAAAGGAGCTTCCTCTCCTGTCTTTCAAGCTTCTAGTAGATTAGACTTTGAATTGGAAATGGCATTCATTATTGGAAAAGATAGCTCGTTGGGAACTTCTATCTCTACGAGTGAGGCATCCGATTATATTTTTGGTCTGGTTTTGTTCAATGATTGGTCTGCCCGGGACATACAAAAGTGGGAATATGTTCCTTTAGGGCCCTTTTTAGGAAAAAACTTTGCTTCGTCCATCTCTCCATGGGTTGTTCCGCTAGAAGCGCTTGAGCCCTTTAAGGTAGCAGGCCCCACCCAAGAGCCAAAAGTACTTCCCTATCTGGAATATGAAGGGCTTCATAACTATGACATACAGCTTTCTGTTGGCATCACTCCCAAAAATGGTGAAGAAGTAATTGTAAGCCGCTCTAATTACAAATACATGTACTGGAATATGGTACAGCAACTCGCCCATCACACCATAAATGGGTGTAATGTAAAAGTAGGAGATCTGCTGGCTTCAGGGACCATTTCTGGCAATACGCCTGATTCCTATGGTTCTATGCTGGAATTGTCCTGGGCAGGGACCCAACCCATCCCTATGAAGGATGGAAGCACTCGGACCTTTTTACAGGATGGAGACCGGGTTTCCATGCGAGGACATGCAGAAAAGGAGGGAATTCGTGTGGGATTTGGAGAAGTTACTGCCCAAATCCTACCAAGTATTTGACAAAATTCTCTATCTTCTGCTGCAATAAGCCTCCTTTCATGCCAGATCCAACTTTCGGGACGAAAAAAAATGTATTCAAAGCACTCGGCCCAGGCTTACTCTTTGCAAGTACCGCCATTGGAACTTCTCATTTGGTCTTATCAACTAAAGCTGGCGCCCATCATGGAATGGTGTTCCTTTGGATCATTCTTTTAACACTTATCCTGAAATACCCCTTCTTTGAGTTTGGCCCTCGATATGCCAATGCCACGGGCTATAGTTTATTAAAGGGATATAAAGACCAAGGAAAATGGGCCGTTTTATTGTACCTAGCGACCAATGGAATCAGTATGTTTGCTGTGGTGGGTGCCATAGGGGCTGTCTCAGCGGGTATTTTAAGCACTATGTATGGGATGGAAGGAATCCCCTTACCTTACTTGCTAGGGGGAATTTTTGTAATCACGGCAAGCTTACTATTGATCGGAAGGTACGCTACTCTGGATAATTTCATCAAGTTGTTGTCCATTGTTCTTTTCGTAACAGTTGTAATTGCTTTTGGCGCTGTACTCTTTAAAGGACCTATCACCCCATCTGAAGACTTCATTCCCAATTTCCAGATTTTTGAAGGAGCCGCCCTAGCACTTATGGTGAGCTTAATCGGATGGATGCCTACGGGGATGGAATCCTCTACCTTTAATAGCATCTGGGTGGTAGATAAAATGCGTACGACCCAATATCGCCCTACCCTCCAAGAAACCTTATTTGATTTCCGCTTGGGATATGGATTCACCCTTGTTCTTGCACTGATGTTTTTAACTATAGGAGCTTTTACTGTATATGGGAGCGGGGAAGAACTTACCGGGAACTCAACTCAGTTTTCCAATAAATTGTTGAGTGTGTTCACCGCTAATCTTGGACAATGGGCCTACCCTATCTTTGCGGCAGCAGCCTTTGGTACCATTTATGGAACCTTGATAACTGCCTGGGATGCGTTCGCACGCAGTTTTGCTAGAGGACTTAGGGCCTTTAGATATGAACTGGAATTTGAAACGATAGGAGGAATTGTTAGGCCCATTACAGACGTTGAAAAGGAAAAATTTCTGGTGAAAATGTACAACGTATTCCTTCCCCTAATAGGAGTTGGGGGCTTGGTACTATTTACGCTGTTTAGAGGAAGCATGGTAGCCATTCTCGAATGGGCCACAGCCATTTCCTTTCTAGTAGCTCCAATTATTTCGTTCTTAAACCTTAGAGCCATTCAAAGTCCTACGGTTCCGCAATCCTACAAACCTCCACGCTGGATGTACTTTTTGTCCTACATAGGCTTATTCGCTATGGTAACCTTTGCCTTGTACTACATTTACAGTTTTATACACTAATTTTTTCCCTTTTTACTAAGATAAACCTGAATTCCTAGGAAAAACAGGAATTGTGTACCCGTAAAGTTCTCCTCTCCGTCTAGCGGAAAGCTTGCTCCAATACTAGGGTCGATGGAAACTGTCTCATTTAAAAAAAATGCATATCCTACCCTTGGCGAAATAAACATATTGTCAGACCCGAGGTCATTATATTGGTACCTAAACTGTAGTTGAAGCCAAAAAGGCTGGGGAAAATAATATCTAGCATAGGGTTCAACACTAAAAATAGTCTGAGTAAGATTTGGATTTATGCTTATACTTAGCCCTAGACTAGCACCTAGTGCAAATCGATCTTCAATAAAGAATCCTGTTGAAGGACTCACCCGTATGAATGTATTGTTTAGATCAGAACCTCTGAATTCGATATGGGAGAAACTTGCTGATCCGCCAATAAGGAAATTACCCTTTTCTAGCTGGCTAAACATTGAGTTTTGAAAGATAAGACCCAAAAATAGAGTAAATAAGGCATTTTTCATTTTAACGTAAGTTTATTTGCTTGACGACTTTATATAATAAAATCCGTCTACAAGAAGTTCCTAAAAGCTATTTAAAACTCCTTAAAAAACCCCTCTGACAAACTGTCCAATACAGCTAGTTCCTCTAATTTACGCATAGCTTCACCATTAAAAACCCGGTCGCTAGACAAGCGAATGTTCCCATAGGTCTTATAGGCATCCCAAGAAGAAACAAAGCGGGGACTTTCATCTGTCGCAGTCGGGTAATAATCCCATTGCAAAACATCATGTGATTCGGGATGGATATAGACCAAATACTTGTTGTCTGGTGTATTTCCCACCTCGCTAAAGGTCATCGAAACAACCTCACAAGGAACACCAGCTAGGGTAGAATCTGTTCCAACATATTTCAGGGTTACCCCTGAGTCTTTCATTTTAAAAGGCATAAATACCCAATAGGAATCATTGATCCATTGGCCTTTGGCTTGTTGGAGGAGAACTGCTACGGAATCCGCATCGGAAAAAGCTTCTCCGTTGTGCTGCACTTTTCCCTCCATGGTATTAACATTTAACAATACCACACGCTCAGAAACTGTATCCTGCGTATATTCTATTTTCACATCTCCTGT
>JBCCTX010000044.1:0-32648 GCA_039197765.1 Bacteroidota bacterium | reverse complement strand
CAGTTTGGCTGCGATAGCGTAGTGATAACTACGACCACCTTGTTGCCCAACGACACAACGAATGTAGCTGCTACGACCTGTGATCCCAGTCAGGTAGGCATGTTTGAGGTTATATTGACCAATCGGTTTGGCTGCGATAGTGTAGTTATTACCACTACCACCTTACTAACGGGCGAAATATGTGGGGATTGTGAACCCACCCTGATCTCTCAAGGCAAGCCCACCAAAACGCCTTGTGATTATGGGTTTAGCTCTTCTGACTTGGGCGTAGACGGGAATCCAGGAGGAAATACTCCCTGGACTTCGAATCCAGATTTGGTGCATGTGTGCCAGCGTTTCCAAAATCCCTGGTGGGAGGTAGATCTAGAAGAGCAATCCGAAATTTCAGAAGTATGTATCTACAACCGGATTTCCACCAACCAATACCTGGTCAACCGTTTGTCTAACTTCTACGTGTTGATTGCATGCGAGCCTTTTGATGAGAATGCAAGTCTGGATGAACTGTTAGCAGATGAGAATATCTATCAGCAGTTCATAGCCGGCCCTGCAGGCTATCCTACCTGTATCGAGGTTCCTCAGGTTGTGGGACAATATGTTCGGATTCAAATGCCAGGGACAGAAACCCTGCACTTTGGAGAAGTAGAGGTCTATGGCTGTCCTTCAGATGCCGACTGCGGTCCGCAGCCCGACCCTTGTGCCTTTTTACCTAAGCCGATGATCGAACCTGCTGGTCCTTTCCTTCCTAGTGATGGACCCCAGCAATTGGTTGCCAATCCCACCGGAGGAATGTGGATGGGGCCTGTATCGGCTACAGGAATTTTTGATCCTTCCTTGGGAGCCGGAACCTATGCAGTTGGCTATAGGTTAGTCGATGGTGACTGCGAGAAAATGGATATGGTGGAAATTGTGGTTCAGGATCCTTCATTCTGCAATACCCCTACGAACCAGGCAATGGGTAAGCCTGCCATGCAGTCTTCAACCTATGGAAATGGAGTTGCTTCTATTGCGGTAGATGGAGATTTGGATGGTAGCCGTGGCCCTTGGTCCAATCCTTCGATTATGCACACCCAACGGGAATCTAGCCCCTGGTGGAAAGTTGATTTGGAAGGACCTGTGGAGGTGAAGAAAGTGGAGATCTATAATAGGACCGATTGCTGTGGAGATAGATTAAGAGACTTCTATGTCTTTGTTTCTAATAGTCCGATAGACGCAACTCGCTCGATTGGAGCCTTGACTGCTGATGCAGCAATTGAATATGCATTCCATCCTGGAGCTGCAGGGACAGTTGAGAGGTTTGACTTCGATGTTACGGCACAGTATGTGGCCATTAAGTTAACAGGTAGGGGACCGTTGCACCTGGCAGAAGTAAAAGTACTGGGTTGCCCTGCTGGGCTAGGATGTGATATTCCTACACCAGGCATAGCTGTTACACCTCCTTCAGATTGTAGCACTGCCGATGGATCGATCTTCATTACAGGAATAAGTGGTAGAATGCTGGAGTTTAGCCTAGATCCCAATGGACCCTATCAGTTCCCAACAAGTATTACCTTCGGAGGACTAGCAGCAGGAGAATACACTCTCTTTGTCCGCGACCGAGACAAGCCTGAGTGTGTAAGACAGATTCCTGTTCAGGTTATCCCGGATGGAGGTTGTGGAGCCGTTTGTACGAGCCCAGAGAACCTGACGCAGGGAGCTACTGCGAGCCAGTCTAGTACCTATGGCAATGGTTCAGCTAGTTTTGCAATCGACGGTAACCTAATTGGGGACTCTCCCTGGTCAGCCAACTTGCAACACACCAATACCGAGGCAAGTCCTTGGTGGCGTGTAGAACTTGCAGAAGTGTCCAAGATCAAGGAAGTGAAGCTCTACAACCGTACCAACTGCTGTATGGATCGCTTGAGAGACTTTTACGTCTTTGCAAGTGAGAGTCCTGTAGATGGGAACCTAAGTATTGGCCAGTTGACTGCGAATCCCAATATTGAGTACATCTACTTCCCAGGCGTTGCTGGAGCAACAGAAAACTTTGACTTCGGAAGCATCGATGCCCAGTATATACTTGTGAAACTGGCTGGCAATGGAACCCTGCACATGGCAGAAGTAGAAGTATTAGGATGTGGTACTAGTACAGAAGGTTCCCGCTTTGGCGCAGCCAACAGCGCCCTAGATGAGGAAGAGCCCATTCGTATGGAAGCCTACCCAAATCCTTTCGAAGGAAACTTTACCTTGGAAATCGAAGGAGCCTTGACAAAAGGCAGTAGGCTACAACTAGCCAATGCCCTGGGACAGATCCTGGAAGATCGCGAAGTAGCAGGCAACCAAAGCCTGACACTCGGAGAAGGACTCGCCAAGGGTATTTACTTCGTCCAGGTAATCGATGGAGATAACATTCACCAGGTTAAAGTGGTGAAGCTTAAATGATAGGTGGTCAATAGGTAAATAGTCCACAATCCACAGAAAAAATGGATTAAGACTAATTGCTTCGACTAAACAATAGTAGAGAGGCTGTCTGTTATAGGCAGCCTCTTTTTATAGGTTCCTTTTTTGATCTCCTAAAAAGGGCCTTATATTTAACCCGATCTAAAAAACGATTTTATTTTTTACCCATTTTTTGCATTTGAAATGATGTATAAAGCGGGTTGGATTGAACGAACGTGGGGAGGACGGCGATGCAGCGCAAGGCCTTGGTTGGTTCGTTCGAGGTTTTTGGGTTCTTTTTTTTCGGTAAAAAAGAACTAGACATCTAGTTTTAGAACCAATTTTTAAGAAAAAGAAATAGGATATATATATCTACTTATCTGAACAAAACTAGAAGGTAGACCCCCAAAAAAGATTTTTAAGACCCCTATGATCATCACCCCCCACCATCACCTTTGCTACTGCACAAACATTCACCCGGGAGAATCTTGGGAAGCTGTCTTTCAGAGCCTAAAAACGCATACCTTACCCATAAAAGAACAGCTATGCCCCAACAATCCTTTTGGAATTGGATTGAGGCTTTCCAACCAAGCGAGTGTGGATCTGATAAAGGGCAATGCCTTGGCTGAATTCAAAAATTGGTTGTTTCAAAATGACCTGTATGTCTTCACCATGAATGGCTTTCCCTATGGAGGCTTTCATCAGGTGGTAGTGAAAGACAAGGTGCATCAACCCGATTGGACGACTCCTGAGCGAATGAGCTATACCCTTAGGCTCTTCAATCTCCTACAAGAATTGTTGCCAGAAGGAACCGAAGGGGGAATTTCTACCTCTCCTTTATCCTACAAATACTGGCACAAAGGAGAGGAGGCATTAGAAGAGGTGATAGCAGTGAGTTGTCAGCAATTCGCAGAATTGAGCTATGAATTGCACCGAATACATGAAACTACAGGTAAATTTCTTCACCTGGATATCGAGCCTGAACCAGACGGTATATTGGAGAATACGGCAGAAGTACTAGAGTTTTATGACAAATACCTCATTCCGTTGGGCTCAGCATACTTGAGTGGAGAATATGGATACAATTCTCTGCAATCGGAGGAAATCCTTCGATCTCATATCCAGTTATGCTATGACATATGCCATTTTGCAGTGGCCTATGAGAATCCATACATGGCCTTGGAAGCCTTTAGAACCGCAGATATCCGAATTGGTAAAATTCAGATCAGTTCGGCCTTGAAAGCTGATCTTCCCCTCAATCCCCCAGAAAGGGGTAAAATCAAACAATCCTTTGAGGCCTTCCAGGAGTCTACCTACCTCCATCAGGTGGTGGCATTGGATGCTTCAGGGAGTCTTCACCAATTCCGAGACCTTCCGGATTCTTTTCCCTACATTTTTCACCCTAAAATGCGGGAATGGCGCACCCATTTCCATGTACCCCTTTTTACAGAATCCTACCAACTCCTACAATCCACCCAATCGGATATTCAGGCTGTACTGGAAATTATCAAAGAAATCCCCACTACCCGGCACCTAGAGGTAGAAACCTATACCTGGGAAGTCTTGCCGAAAGAATTACGAGTGGATTTGACACAGTCAATTATCAGAGAGCTGGAATGGGTAATGAAAGAGCTGGAATAATTTTTTCTAGGCTGTTTTGTTACTTCATTCGATCAAGTAAGTGCAAAAAAGCTGAGCTTATTCGGTTAATTTCTAGTGTGTAATCTCTATTATCTTGGATCCCTTTAACTCTTGCATTTTCAGTGCGTTGGAATCGGCCAGAGAGTAGAATTAAGTCGTTGTATAAGCTCTCATCAATATCGGCATTATCCATGAGCAATTGAATGGCTTTGGATATTTCATCTTTTTCAATGAGAGACCTGGCCGCTGAAATTAAGTCCTTTACTCCTCCCTTGGAGGTAGTAGATTCAAAACCAGGATCTGCCATAGATACCTCTTCACCGAATCTTCCCAACAAGGCCTCCCTAATGCGCATTTCCTCGCCTTGAAAATAAATTTCTAGGAAATTAAGGGCATCTTTCAAAGTAACTTCCCATATCCCCGGATCAATAATAGCATCAAGGGATGCCTCCACATGTCTTCTGAATTGTTTTTCTAGGAAGGATTTATCGAAACCTACATCTAAAGCCTGCTGAAATAAATTTTTGTAGGAGGTTTCTTCCAGGAAAAAGCTGTTAAGTTCAGTTATCATAGGGATAACTTTTTCGTTTACACCTTCTATTAGCTCCATTAGAAGATCCGAAAAGCGCGTAGCTCTTCGATAGGGGGCAGGAACCATATGTAGGATTTCTTCCGATTCGAGTGTGGGATTATCTAGCCTGATTCGGGCTAGAATTTCAGGTATCTCTGGTCCAATAGACTCCTTACCTCTACGCCCGGATCTGATATGGAGAATCAATCGCTCTATGAGGTCTCCGTTTTGAGAGGGACCTGCTGAGACGGCTTCAATATTTGAAACAGCTTTGTGAGCTTTTTGATAGTGGTCCTTGTATTCCCAGGTTTTGCATTGGAGGTTACGCATGCGTAAATTCCATTTACCTGGATTATCTTGGTTAGCCAACAGGTCCAATGCCTGGCCAAAATTACCAAGACGTGTGTGAAGTAAGGCCTCGAAGTAGGGAAGCGGACCCGAATGGGTTCTTTCATCCCTTGTTCCGAGGTCAGCCAACACATACCGTAGGTCTTCTTCCTCTCCATTGCTGATTGCGTCCTCTATCTGTTGTGCCATATGTTCTTCCCATTCATCTTTCTCTATCACTTCTACGAGGTCTGAGGGGACTTTGACACCCATAACATGGGCTAACTTCGCACTTACCTCTTGGGGGAAATCCGTAACTACGTGTTCCAGAAAGGGTCTGAGCTCTGAGTTGTATAGCTCATCTATTATTTCCTTATCATCCCCCCGCATCAGGCGATGGTATAAGTACTCAGCTCTATCTTGTGGACTTTGGCGTGCAGCATAAAAGTCTACGGCTCGGTCGTGTATTTCCTCAACGGCTTCTTTGAATTCCGTTTTGATAAGGTCTTGGAGGGCCAGCCGTAACTTCCGATGAAATACAATTCCCCCTTGTAGGCTTCCCAGAAGGAATTTTTCCTTCTCCAGTGCAGAAAAAATCTGTCCGGCTTCTTCCAGACTGATTTCCCCCAAGCCGCAGGGAACAGCCAAGATCTCACGAATGACTTCTGGGCTAATCCTTCGTATCAATAAGCCTGGAAAGGCAATTTTTTGCGCCTTAGGATCCTTGATATGGCGTAGATTTCTCCTGACCAGTTGCTCTTGCACACGCAGCTGATCTATCCCTTGGAAGAGTTCATCCACATCCTCAGGGTGAATGGATCTCCGCTTTCCTTCTTCTAGTACATACTGAGCGGCCAATTCTAGGGTGAGGGGATTTCCGCCAAAACGTCCCCAAATTTTTTGAGCCAATTTCCTATCTGTAATTCCCTTTGCTTTGAGGTACCCTGTAGTAGACCGCTCATCGAATTCTCCCAGGGATAAAATGTCGAGTTGGAGTTGGCCGCTTTGTAATCGAGGCTGCAACTCATCGCTGCGGCCTACAATGATGAGCCGCATCCGAGGAATGATTCGTGTCAACTCATCTAGAAAGCGAAAGAGATTATTGATCTCTGAGGGAGTAGCCCGATATTGTACTTCTTCAAAGGAATCCAGAACCAACAGAAAGGGGGTAGTGGATACAGCAAGGCTTTCTTGGTATTGGGGTAGGTATTGGCGAAGGATGGATTCATATAAATTTCCTCGCGTCGCAGAGGAGGACTTGGAGTAGGCATCTGTCTGAAATTGAAGGGTGGTGCGAATATCCTGTCGGATGTCCTCAAAGATTCCTCCAAGAAAAATATTCTCCTCAATTTCTGTATCCGCAAATTGAATAGCGAGTTGTCGCAGGGCTTCAGAGGCAATGAGTAGGGGTTCGGCTATGGAAAGACCTGGCCTATCAAAGTCGAGGTAGGCAAAGGGAATTCGTCCCTCTGTATCGTAGGAGGAGTGCTCTAGAATGAACTTCGCCACTAGGGTGGATTTTCCAATTCCTCCGATACCCGCAATCAGCATGGGGGGCTTTTCTTTCCAGTCAATGATATTCAACGGGCCGTCTTCGTCTTCACTTTCGCCCTTTTTAGGTAGCCAGTCTACATAGGTTCTCAAATCGTCTAATTCCTTCTCCCTGCCCATAAAATTCTGGGTTACTCTCCGAAAAGGAGTCAATAGTTCTTCCCTTTTTAAAAAGGCTTGAACTTTATTTGGACGGGGGATAGCTTGTAGGACAGGCTGGGTGAAAATTTTCTCATCCTCATGGCTATGAAACCAATTGGCAATCTGATAGGTAGCTGCTAATTGATCCATGTCCTGATCTGCTAGGGGAGGTGGCCCCTCTAAGTTTTCATTTACATAGGCCCGTAGCATGGTCTCCAATAAATCTTGGGGTTTTAAATCCAAGTCATTTTCTCGAAAGAAAGCCTTGAGCTTACCTGAGAGAAGACATTGATAGAGGGTTTCAACCCGGATTTGGTCATCCAGCATATATTCCCCATGCGCTTCGAAGGAAGTACACCGTTCTAATAGGAACTGCTGATCTGCATCGCTCAATTTTTCCTGGTGGATTTCTTCGAATTTTTCCTGAAAATAAGCTGGTGTAAAGTAGGAAAGTACACTTGCCAATTGGATAAAGGAAAGGGAGTGTATTGCCCGCTTCTCCCGTCTTTCGGAAATGGATTCTAGCAATTTAAGCGATAATTTTCTTTTGGGTCTATCCATTTGTTGCAGCTATTTTTTCTTTAAATCGTTTCAACCAGTCTGCCAAGTTCCTTCCAATATCCGTCACATTTGGAGCAGGGCGATCAGCCGTATAGAGGTCTTTAGCAAGGAAGGATTCGTTTTGGCGTAAAACTTCTATCAATTCCTGCAGCGAAAATTCTAGCTCAAACTGCTGATCTAGAAATTGGTACATTTCTTTGAGGAAGGCTAACACTTCTTGCTCTTGGAAAGGTTCCAATTTTATGGCGGGAACAGATTGGATAAGTTCAAAATCCCAGTCTTTCGCGTCCGTAAATCCCGCTAGCATGATGAAATAATTCTCTACGTTTCCCCAAACTCCCTCCACCAGTTCTGTGATAAAGGCACCCACTTCTTCGGAATAAGAGATGTCGAACTGGTCAAAGAACAGTAAGTATTGTCCATCGGATTCTGAGAAGTATTCCTTTAAAGCAGGCAAGAACTCTTCATATTTAAAGGAGTGCTCCCGATCCAAATCAAAATCTATGTCGAAATTATGTAGTTCGCCTGTAATAAATTGTGCAATGTGAACCATCTGGATCTGACCCTTTACTCGGCGATACAGTTTTTTGAAGTTAACATTGATGAGTTGAAAGGCGTTTGTAGCCCTGGCTATTTCTTCCAGGTAATAGCGGATGTAGGAAAGCCCCACTTTGGATTCCCCATTAAGGAGTAAATTACGGCTCTCATTTCCCTTGATTTGCTTTAATAGGGCTTCTTTGACTTCGGCACGGGCGATAAAGGGGAGTTTACCGGACCGAAGCAGGTGGCATTTCAAAATGAGATCCTCCATATTTACGGGAGAACCTCCTAAAGGCCCAAAGGGACCAACTACCAGCTGCGCTTCTACCCAGCGCTTGATTTCGATGGCTTCTGGGAAGTTTGGGAATCCGGGTTTATGCTCCCAACAGAGATCGAAAAATACCTTTGCCTTAAACTCACTATTCAAGCGCTCAAGGTATTGGAATATCCTTGTCTCCCGGTCTTCATTTTCTGATGTTACATCCAGAATAGATACCCCTAGTTGATCCATCCGGGCCATGGTAAACATGTGGATATCATTGGTGCTGAGGAATGCATCTAGAAGACATTGCTTAAACTTAGCAAGGATACTTGGCTCAAAATTCATAAACTAACAGTCAAAATTGGTTGGGTTGCTTGATACGGATACTTAGGTTGCTGGTCCTTCCCACTCGGTTTGCTTGGCAACTAAATCAAATCCTTTCGAATGGAGATCGTCCAATATCCTCGGGATGGGAATGCCCTGGTTGTAGGTAGGGGCATTCGGTCTGGTGGGATCTCCACAGTTGTGAAGGGCTATGAGCTCCAACTTCTCATTGAAACAGGGCGACCCTGAGGAACCTCCCTCGGTATTGGTGTTGTAGCGTATGCGCATATTTTGTGCATTAACCCCAATTACCTGGCCTACATTGAACTTCATAGGCTTCCCATCCGGGTGTTGTGCTACGAATAAAAAGGAGCTGTTGGGCTGCAAAGGAAGTGAGTTTGGGAGAATCTTAATCCAGGACCTCATAGGAGATTGGAACTGGGGATTTACCATACCCATGTCGGTACCTGTTTCATTGATTCCAAAAGGCATTCTCCCAATCTCTTTTTCCAGGCGGACAATGACGTAGTCGAGTTTGTCTGCAGGCCAGGTCGAATTCAGGTCTTTGGCACACTCACTCATATCTACAAAACTGCTTGAAAAAACAATGGGATCTGTTGGGTGTAAGCCTACCTTTAGGCCCTCGAAGGTCTTTTTATAATCAAAAACACAGGTAATATTATCTATCGATTGTGGGTTATCTAGCAGTATATCAAATACGTGGTAGTTCGACATGATCAAGTCGGGACCTATAAGAAACCCTGTACCTAGTTCTGTACTTCCACTGGTCTTTTTTATCCGAATGCTGCATACCGTTCGTTCAGCCAATTGGGTTCGCTCAGAAAAGGTATCCATAGAGACGTGCTGGGAACTTCTCACCATGGATTCTAGCCCCTCCCGGTTCATCACTTCCCCTGTTTCTCCCTTAACAAAAGAAGAGGAAACCTCTAAATCTCGAGCAATTTCCTGAATAGCCGTGAATCGAGGCCTTTCAGCCAAGAATGCATCAATGAGTTTATCGTGCCAAAACTCTGCGTTAGCACTTTCGATCACTCGAAAGACTTCGAAGGGGTAGTTAGAGCCTGAGGGTACAATACTATCAAAATCTTTGTCTAGGCGAAATCTCAAAAACATAATGAAATTAGGGCGTGAGAAACCTTGGCGGATGGCTTCAGAAAGCTTTCCTATTTCGGGTCCTGTCAACTGGCGCATAATGATTGATTCTCTAATGCTAAGGGGTAAATGAAAGTGGAAGACTTCAATGATACCTTATAATAGGTATTTTGACAACGTTTTACTTTGGGCAAATATGAGCTGGAACTACAAGGTAGGAAATTCCGTTTTTTGTGGGAAATAATAGGAGTCCTGTTTGTTGTCATATTTTCCGCTATGCTGGAATCCGATCCAGAGGATAATATGTATGGGGATTTTCATTTCAAGGCTGGGTTAGGGTAAAAAGCTATACTGCGTGTTAGAAAGCTATAAAATCTTTGAAAAAAGTACAAAACTAAAGGAAGATGCACAAAAAAAAGGGCTATTCTCCAGTAAAAGAATAGCCCCTATATCCTTAAAGTAGGAACAATCAATCCTGTGGCGATATAGCCCGGTATACCCATCCTGCAAGCACTGCTCCTACAATAGGTGCCACCCAGAACAACCACAACTGTCCCAAAGCCCAATCCTGTACAAATAGTGCCTGGCTCGTACTTCGAGCAGGATTTACAGAGGTATTGGTAACAGGAATACTCACCAAGTGAATGAGGGTAAGCCCCAAACCAATTGCTAATCCCGCAAGGCCAGGTGAAGCATTTTTGTGCGTAGCTCCCATGATGATGATCAGGAACATAAAAGTCATAACTACTTCCGTCGCTAAGGCAGCCATTAGCCCGTATCCTCCAGGTGAGTGTGCACCATAGCCATTGGCAGCAAAGCCTCCCAATTCAAAACCGGCTTTGCCACTAGCAATGACATATAAGATCCCCGCTCCTGCAATCGCCCCTAGTACCTGGGCAATGATGTAAGGAACAAGGTCTTTTCCCTCAAAACGTCCTCCTGCCCAAAGGCCAAAGGATACAGCAGGGTTGAGGTGACAACCTGAGATATGGCCGATTGCATAAGCCATTGTTACAACTGTAAGGCCAAAGGCTAGGGAGACTCCCAGAAGCCCGATGCCTACATCTGGAAAAGCGGCAGCTAAAACCGCACTTCCACATCCGCCAAGAACCAACCAAAGGGTTCCAATAAATTCCGCAACAAGTTTGTTCATACGTGTGTGATTTTGAGTAGTACATGTGAAGTGGGGAAGTTCACACGGGTGGTAGTATAATAGTTAGACCTCATTATTGGGGAAAGTCACCCGTTAAATGGTCTATAGGCCACCGTAATAGAGGAAAGCCAGATGGGAGAGGTAGAAGGGTCGATAATCCAAAGAATCCTTTTCCTGTCATTTGCCCCTAATCTCCTCAAACTCCTTCTCAAGCTTACCCAGCGCCTCCTTAGCTACTTCCAAATTCTCTCGATGGGTCTGTGTAATCTGATCACTTTCCCACTGGCTGGAGTACACACGTCTCAATCGATCTTTTACCCCAGGTAAAAAGTATTCGAAACGCTTTTTCAAACTTTCATTTCCTAGAAGATGGTATTGGAGACCCAAGAAGGCTTCTCTTTTTTGCTCCATACGAGCTAAGGCATTGGTATCTGCAGCTCTGAGGATACTCTCTCTTTCTTCTTCCAAGTCTTTCAATGCCTTTTCCAATTTCTCTTCCAAGAGTTCTGCTTTCAGTAGGTGTTGTGTAGCAGTTGTGAAAAATTCGAAGTGATCTTTTGGAGCCTTTTCAGGGGATTGGTCTAATGGAGCCACCCGGAAACTTTGGGGCTTGCCCAAGGAAGTTAACGTACCTGCTTGCAATTGAAACAGTTGTGCGGTGTAAGAACCTTGAGGGACTGAGCGGATTCGTCTGCTACGAGTACTTCCTTCTACGCGGGTGCGAGTGGATAAATCCCAAACTACCCGCTGGAATCCCTTGCGGTTTTTCACTTCAAGGATGGAGACTCCCTTACCGTTGGAATCTGTGATCTGTAAAAATAGGGTGGGATTTGAGGAAAAGTCTTCCTCCTGAATAGAGGCTAAATCAGGATATATGTTCAAGGGCTCTTTTTTCTCTAGTGCCTTCCGCTCTTCCTTTTTACTCAATAATTTTTGCGGAATATAGCAACTCAGCCAAGCACCATAAGGAGGATTAGGAGCAGTGAAGAAATTATCTCCAAAGACACCCTTGGAGGAATAGCCCATATCCCCTCTGTTGAAATACTGATGGGTATCTTTTACAGGGAATAGCGTGGCTTCTGCAAGCGAAGCTTTGCTCAGCTCCCGCAGCAAGCTATAATCATCCAGGATATACATTCCTCTACCAAAGGAAGCTCCTACCAGGTCATTTTCCCGCTTGTGAATTTCTAGGTCGCGGAAAGCAATAGTGGGAAGTCTGCCCTTCATCTGCGTCCATGTATTCCCTTTGTTAATCGAGCAAAAAATTCCGTATTCAGTGGCAGCAAATAGAAGGTTGGGCGCTTTATGGTCTTCTACCAGGCTCCAGCACGCATGTGGTGCAGAGATCCCTTGGGTGATGACTTTCCAACTTGCTCCCAGGTTTTTTGATGTGGCGAGATAGGGGGTGAAATCTCCTTCCTTATGGTTATTGAATACTGCATAAATCACATTTTTGTCGTGCTGTGAGCAGAACACATCTGCGACATAAGACTTTGAAGGGATTCCCGGAACACGCTCCACTTTTTGCCAGGTTCTTCCCCCATCCTCTGTTATTTGGAGTAAGCCATCATCGGTTCCTGCCACTAAAATTCCTGAATCTAATGGAGATTCGGATAGGGCCACAATGGTCCCATAAGGCGAAGTAAATACGTTCTTCCACACGGCTTCTGGTGAATATATTTTTCCCATTACCTTTCGTTGGTTGCGATCTTCTCCACGACTTAGGTCCTCACTTACCGCTTGCCAGCTGTCCCCTCGGTCATCGCTACGAAAGATTCGCTGCGCAGCAAAATAGAGTCTCTTCGGGTTATAGTGGCTGATTAGCAAAGGGGAATCCCAATGCCAGCGCAGGGGTTCATCTCCCACTTCGGGTTGGGGTTGTATATCTAGCCGTTGCCCTGTGCGCTTGTCATAGCGGACGATTCCTGCGTATTGCGACTGGCAATAGGCGATATTGGGATCGTTAGGATCTATGCGGGCTTGGAATCCATCTCCTCCTAAAGCTAATTTCCAGTCAGCGTTGGTGATACCATGACGGGAGGTGGTTCTAGAGGGGGCAAAAAGCGTTGAGTTATCCTGGGTGCCTCCATAGACGTTGTAGAAAGGACGCGCATTGTCTAGACCTACCCGGTAAAATTGCATGATAGGCAGATTGGAATGATAGGTCCAATGGTCTCCTCGATCCCAACTTTCATAGATTCCTCCATCACAGCCTACCATCAGATAGTCTGGGTCTTCTGGATCAAATACAATGTCGTGGTTGTCCACATGTTTATATCGGGTGTTCAACCGTTCAAAGGATTCCCCCCCATCTTGGGTGTGGCGAATGATCACATCTACGGCATACACATGGTCGAATTGATGGGGGTCTGTAAAAATTTCCCCATAGTACTGGGGATCTACTACGATGTAGTCATTTTTCTTCGTCCAACTTTCCCCATAGTTTTCAGAGCGATAAAACCCACTTTGATCAGGCTCAGATCCAGCTATCAATGCGTACACGACTGCAGGTTTTTGAGGGGAAACGGCAATAGCAATTCTTCCCAATTCACCGCCTGGCAGCCCGCGGCTTAATTTTTTCCAACTTTCCCCTCCATCAGTGGACTTGAATATTCGGGATTCCTCGCCTCCTGCTACCAGAATCCCTACATGTCTTCGGCGTTGATAGGATGCTGCATAGAGGATTTGGGGATTCTGTGGGTCCATGCACAGGTCAGAAATACCTGTATAGGGACTAATTGTGAGGACTTTTTTCCAGCTTTTACCCCCATCTGAAGTTTTATAAAGCCCTCGATCTCCTCCATCCTTCCATAAAGGGCCCTGGGCAGCTACATAGACTATATCTGGATTTTCAGGGTGTATAAGAATCTTACCAATATGTTCCGAAGATTCAAGTCCCATGTGTGCCCAACTTTTACCCCCATCTAGGCTTTTGTATACCCCATCTCCCCAACTTACAGATCGTTGGCTCTGGTTTTCCCCCGTTCCCAGCCAAAGGACTTGGGGATTTTGAGGGTTAATGGCAATGCATCCCGTAGAAAAAGAGCCATAGGTTTCGAATATTGGATCCCAGGTACTCCCTCTATTGGTCGTTTTCCACACATTCCCAGAAGCTACAGCTACATACCAAGTCGAAGGGTTGTGAGGGTCCTTTTCTATGTCTGCAATACGCCCCGACATATAGGCAGGCCCTGTGTTACGGAAAGGTAGCGAGGCGATGATTTCCTCGGCTTGTTGGGCAAAATTTTCTAGGCTTAATAATAATAGAAAAAGTAAAACAGGAAGAAAGCGGGACATGGGATTATATTTGGGTTAGGAACCTAATATAAGAAAAGCTCCAAAGTTCCCTAAGCTATTTGTACGACCCAATATGCTACTCAACGATTCCCTGGGTTGAGTTTTAGGCTCGGGTCATCATAATTTAGAAATTCAACTATCAGCAAATCTTAAATCGCAAAGCAGCCTGACTCAGATTCTCTGCCCCTTCTAATCGGGCTTCAATCTCTTTAGAAGCAGGAGTGATAGAGAGCCCTCCAAGGGCCGTACACCGAAGTTCATGAGCGATACTTTTTCCTACCTTGTCCATCGTATCTATCACCTGATCCAGTGGTATTAGCGCATCGTAATCTGCCAGGGCCATATTGGCACAGGATAAGGCATTGGAGGCCGCCATGATGTTTCGGCCCAGGCAAGGGGCCTCCACTCGATTGGCAATGGGATCGCAGATCATGCCTAGGGAATTTTGTAAAGCCATGGAGGAAGCAGATAAGGCCTGATTCAGATTACCCTTGCCCAGCTCAACAATGGCTGCGGCTGCCATTCCTGATCCCGACCCACACTCTGCCTGGCAACCGCCTACCTCCGCTGCAAAGGTGGCATGAGCAGAAATAAATACGCCAATAATCCCTGCAGCTAGCATAGCTTTGATGGCATCGTCCTCAGAAAGTTCAAGTGCAGAGACAGCTCCTAGCACCGCCCCTGGTAAGGCGCCACAGGCACCTGCCGTAGGAGCCGCGACAATAACGCCCATAGAACTTTTGATTTCCATCATGGAGGTGACGAAGAGAATGATCCGATTAAGCACATCTCCTTTTACAAGCTCTCCACGTTGCATCTTTTCTTGGAAAGTTCCCGATTGGCAGCCCAAAATCCGGTCCTCGTATTCCGTTCCCTTCAGTCCCTCATAGATGGATGTGCGCATAATCTCAACCAACTCTCGCATGCGTTCATATACTTCCTCTTGAGGAATATTACCTCTGGCACTTTCGTAATGTAAAGCGAGCTCCCAAAGAGCTAGCTCTTTATCTTGGTTATAGATGAGCATCTCTTCACACGTAAGAAAGGGAATGCTAAGTCCCCTTCTGGAAAGGATTGGCAGCACTGGATTCACTTGTTTAATAAACAATACCTCCTCCATGGCCGCTAACTCCTGTATAGTCTGCTCTGTCAAAAGGCTTTGGGATTTAAGCTCAAAATAGGTATCCGTTCCTTTCCGAAGTTCCAATTCGTCGTATTCCACTGTATTTTCTAAAAAATCTTGAACTTGGCCAGGTTGAGAGACATAAATGAGGGTTTCGTAGTAATCTCCTTGCATGGACACCTGGGCTCCATCAATTTCGATAATTTCAATCATCCCCCCTCCAGTTGAAAGCGCTACTAAGCGGCGGCTTTCTTTGCCATTGGATAACTTAATCTGGTAGGTGTTGGGATGTGCTGCCTGAATATCCTCAATGCATATATCGATCTCTATACCTGCTTGATCTATGGCTTCCTGGTAATTTGGAAGGCGTTCGTCATGGGCTTCCCAGCCTAAAAACCCACTAAAGAGACCCATATCAGATCCCTGACTCTTATGTGTAGTAGCCAGAGAGCCGTTGGGGTCATAGGTTATGATCACGCTATCTATGTGGCCATCCATTAAATCTAAACACATTCTCCCAATTCGAAGAGAGGCTGCGCAATGAGAACTCGAAGGGCCTCGCATAACCGGGCCTAGTACGTCGTTGAAGATACTTGGGTAGGACATAGGAGAATTGAAAATTGAAAGCTGAAAATGGAAAGAAACTGTGGACAGAGAACTATAAAACTATTTAACTATTCCTTCCTAATTTACAAATTCGTCTCTAATTTTAATGCATGCTCAACAAAACAGTTGTCATCGATATTGTCGGCCTTTGCTCCCGCCTGATCGGCCCTAATACCCCCTTTCTTCAAAAGCGAGTCGCCCAAGGACATCTTCAAGCGATTAAGCCCGCATTTCCAGCTGTAACGACCACTGCACAGTACACCTATTTGACGGGGAAATATCCTACTGATCATGGGATCGTAGGGAATGGTTGGTATTTCAAGGACGAGTGTGAAGTGAAATTCTGGCGCCAGTCCAATCATTTAGTACAAGCGCCCAAGATTTGGGAGATCATGAAAGCCCAAGACTCCAAATTCACCTGTGCCAATATGTTTTGGTGGTATAATATGTATTCCTCGGTCGACTATTCTGTAACCCCTCGACCCCAGTATGCAGCCAATGGGTTGAAGTTTCCCGATGTGTATTCACATCCTTCCTACCTGCGCGATGAATTGCAGTCAGAACTGGGAGCCTTTCCCCTATTTAAATTTTGGGGTCCCGCTACTTCCATTGTATCGAGTAAGTGGATTGCAGATGCCAGTATGCGGGTAGAGGAAAAATACAATCCTACCTTGACCTTAATCTATTTACCCCATATGGACTACGGCCTGCAAAAGTATGACCATACAGATGATCGCGTTCTTAAGGATTTGGAGGAAATCGATGGGGTAGTGGAAGAGCTAGTAGAATTTTACGAAAAACGAGGGGCACAAGTACTCCTACTTTCAGAATATGGGATTACTCCTGTTCAGCGTCCTATTTACATCAACCGCGTCTTGAGAGAAGCAGGGCTTATCCAGGTCCGTGTTGAACGGGGTGGAGAATTGCTGGATGCAGGGGCAAGTGAAGCCTTTGCAGCAGTTGATCACCAAATTGCCCACGTATATGTCAAAGACAAAAGCCGGATGACAGAAGTTCGAGATCTATTGGAAAAAATTGAAGGCGTTGAACACGTATTGGGGCTGGAGGGAAAAAAAGAGTGGAACATTTCGCATGACCGTGCAGGGGACTTGGTACTCGTAGCTGACAAGGATTCTTGGTTTGCCTATTATTATTGGTTGGACGATTCTCGGGCTCCAGATTTTGCCCGGATTGTGGATATCCATAAGAAACCTGGCTACGACCCCGTCGAGATGTTTGTCAATCCCAAGATAGCCGTTCCTATGGCGAAAATTGGTGCAACCTTACTGAAAAAGAAGTTGGGCTTTCGTTACCTGATGGATGTAATTCCCCTAGATGCTACCTTGATAAGAGGTTCCCATGGAAGAATTCCAGAAAATACCCATGATTGGCCCATATTGCTTACTTCTCAACCTGTTCAAACAGTCAACGAGACTCCCACACAGGTGTTTGACGTATTGGTAAATACCTTACAAAGTACCTGAATATGAGGTAATTCTGTTAAATCGTATAGTTTTTTACAACCTTTTGAAAAAAGAGCCATCTATTAGTATGTATAGCATTAAGGTTATTATTGCTATGAATGGGTGGTAATTATCCATGTTGTACTATTAATCGTCTTATTATGAAAACACTATCAATGAAAAGAATTGGCTATATAGTAGCCGGTATCTTTTTACTTTTGCTCCTTTCTGCTGTCAATCCTTTTGTGATAAACAACAGTGGGTATAGGACCCACGTGCAAACCCTTACAGGAAATGAGTGGGTGCGCTTTGAACCCGGATATTTCTGGGCAGGCTTTTTTAGCAAGACCACAGAGTATCCCGATGTGATTACCGTAGTGTTCACCGATGAGTCAGTTAAATCAGAGATTACGTCTAAGAATCCTCCGATTCAAGTTCGTTTCAATGATGCAACCAAGGCCATCGCCAGGTCTACTGTACGCTGGAGGCTTCCAGGTACACAAACGGAGATGATCCGGATCCACAAGGAGTATCGTTCAGCCAAAAAGCTAGCTGAAACCACTTTGACCACTTACACAGATGAGTGTCTTCGCTACGCAGCTCAGTTGATGGAGAGTGAAACACACTATTCAGGTGGAATGTCTAAACTTTCAGAGGATTTTCAAGACCAATTGGAAAATGGTCAGTATGTATTGGAATTGAAGACGGAGTATGTATTTGATACGGTAACCAGAGACCAGAAGAAGTTTACCGAGCGGTATCCCAGGCAAGACGCTGAAGGGAATATCATTCGCAACAAATCTGATGTACAGCAATTCAACATTACCGTTGCCTATGCCAGTATTGGAGAAGTTGACTACGAAGAGCAGGTAGACAAAAAATTGGGCCAGAAAATTGAAGCCAGTACTCAGGAGTCTATCTCCAAACAGAAATTGATCACAGCTCAGCAGGAAGCCCTCACGGCTAAAGCAGAAGGAGAAAGGGTGATAGCCGAAACCCGAGCGCGTGAGGAGGCTGCTAAGATTGAGGCGACCATCCGCGCTGAGAAAGAGAAAGATGTAGCAAAAATCGAGCGCGACAAAGCGCAATTTGAAAAAGAGCGCGATATCCTTCAAGGACAGGGTGAGGCTGAGAAGAAGCGACTGGTAATGCAAGCAGATGGTGCCTTGGACAAAAAACTCCAAGCCTGGATCAATGTCAACCAGCGCTATGCAGAAGCCATCCAAAATTACCAAGGGGACTGGGTACCCCAAGTAAACATGGCTGGAGGCGGAGGCCAAAATGCAGGAGCTGGAAGTAGCGTAGATTTAATCAACCTACTCATGGCAAAAACAGCTAAGGATTTGGCGCTTGACCTGCAGGTGAAGGAGAAGTAGGTGAGATTGGTAGTCGATGGCCTACAGTCTGGGTTAGATTTTGACCATTGGAGATATGAAGTGTAAATTTGGAGTCATTCTGGTTCACAGGATGGCTCCTTTGTGTTTGATTTGTAAATATCTGGACTCTAAACATCTATAAAGGATTAGGGTAAGTATAGGCTAAGCCTAATTATGGTTCTGTATCCTTCATCAATATTCAGCGTTCATCTGCGTCAAAAAGAATCGTGCAAAAAGAAAAATCTTTTCATAAGCCCCACCATAAGCTGTTGCTTACCCCTGGTCCAGTTGCTGTTCCTGACTTCGTTCTCGAAGCCATTGCCCAACCGGTTATTCCCCATAGGAGCGAAGCATTTTATTCCTTTTATGGGCAATTGCTCGAGGACTTGAAGTACCTCTTCCAAACCCAGCAATATACTTGTTGTATGGTGGGTACAGGAACCCAGGCTGTGGAAGCAGGGATGTATAGCTTGTTTCATCCAGGGGATCGCGTCGTTATTCCCAGTATGGGAAAGTTCAGTCAGCGATGGGTAGAATATGGGAAAATATTGGATATAGAGGTAGAAGAGATTCCCGTGGAGTGGGGCAGGGGTCTTCCAATAGAGGTATTGGAATCGAAACTTAAACAGATACCCCAATGTGCTGGGGTAATCCTAACCCATTGCGAAACCTCCACAGGAGTGGGAATAGACTTGGAAACTAAAGCTTCCCTAATTCGCCAACTTCATCCAGATGCACTAATTTTGGTAGATTCCATTACATCAGTAGGCGTAATTCCCTTTTATTTCGATGCCTGGGGAATAGATTGCGCAGTCGTAGCCAGCCAGAAAGCACTCATGAACCCTGCGGGAGTCTGTGCCTTCGCGGTAAGCGATAGGGCTTACCAGAAAATGCCAAAGACCCCCCTTGCTGACAGTAGGAATTTGCGCAATTATCTAGATTCGGCTGTATCCAGAAGCTATCCCTACACAGCCCCCTGTCAACTGCTCTATGGGATACAAGCAGCTTTGACACACATAAGGAATACAAGCCTTCCTCAAATATGGAATCGTACCCATCTGCTTGCCCAGCAATTCCGGAACGGTCTAATACAAATGGGAGGAGAAATTTTCTCTGAAAACCCTGCAGATTCTCTGACAGCATTTGGATTGCCAATTCATTCAATGACTGAAGCTAAGGATGTATTAGAAGAAAAATACGGGATAGTTGTTTCCGGAGGACAAGGACATCTGAAGGGAGAGATATTGAGGGTTTCGCATATGGGGCTTACAAGCCGTGATGATATGTATGCCCTTCTAGAAGCACTTCCATTCCACTCATTCTAAAAATCTTACAACCGCGTTCTCAGACCTTCCGTAACCTACTACCTACTACCTACTACCTACTACCTACTACCTACTACCTACTACCTACTACCTACTACCTACTACCTACTACCTACTACCTACTACCTACTACCTACTACCTACCCCCTCTTCCTGCGCTACAATGATTTTTTCTAACAAATTGATCGCATCGACTGCAGGCTCATTGTGCGTTAATTTCTTGAGTTGCAAGGACTCTACCATGGACCGAAGGGTCGCATCCAAAGTCATTGCTTTAAAATACTTTTTATACCGCTCCAAGATCCAAAACTCCAAGGTATTTTCTATTTTTTTAGCCCATTTTCGGGGTAAAAGTGCAGTACAAAATCCAAATAGATGACCTATGTAATAGAAAAACCGCGCATACCAAGCGGGGTTTATATCTCGATTTCGAAGTAACTCTAGCAAGAAAGCAGAATGCTGTGCCTTCCTCGCACGAAGCATACGCAACTGCTCCTCTCCAATACCCAACTGTCGGTACCAGCCCAAACGCATCGCTTCACGGGCATGTAAGTCCTTGAGAAAGAATTCTGTACGCTTTTTGATAAAAGACTCTGCTGACATAAAATTTAGTTCAGAGTTTTAAGGCTAGAGTTCTAGGTATTTTTATGCCCTTCCATATCGACCACGCCTGTACCCTGAACTTCTTAACCATGAATAGATTAGCAATCTAATAGGAAAATCATTTACTCTTAAATTGTTCAGTAAGTTCAGAAAAAATTGAAAAAAGAAAAAAGAAAAGTGGTACGAATGAAAGATAATGGAACGCGAATTATTTCACATTTTCCCCGGAAATTCCTTTCTTTTAAACCTTAATGCGCTGTAAATCGTCCTAAACCTTGGCAAAGTTGCATTCAAATGAAAAAATTGACCATACCTCAGATCGTGCTGAGCCTCATACTTGGGTTGGGATTCCTATCCTTACAAGGCCAGGTAAATAATCCGTATCAATCCTACTTTGATGAAGCCTATCGGCTATATCCATCAATTCCCCCTGGATTATTGGAGTCAGTAGCTTTTAACAATACGCGGATGAATCACTTGACTTCAGATGCTGGGAAGCCCTCTTGTCAAGGAATACCCAAGTATATAGGAGTTATGGGGCTGATTGAGGATGGAAAAGGATATTTTAATAATACCTTGGGAATGGTCGCCCGGAATTCCCAATTCTCTTCTTCAGAAATTAAGAGTGATCCTCGGATTAATATACTTGCCTATGCCGAAGCATATTCGAACCTCCAGCGCAGAAGGTCTATGTTCAGTCAAAACATGGCCACACAAGGGTCTGTTGTGGGAGACTTAAGTGAAATTCCAAATGACAACTCTGAACTCAATCGTTTCGCTCGGGACCAACAATTTTTCTCCATTTTAAAGGAAATGGAGAATCCCCATACAGGGAGAAAACCACTTAATTCTCAGCGTTTCAACTACCAGGAGATCTTTGGTACCAACCAATACCAGCTTTTGACGATTCCCTCAGTAGAAATTAGGGTTGAGCGAAACCGCGTTTCTAATTTTAATGCGAGTCCTTTCCGATGTACCAGCGAGGAGCGGCAGGCAGATTATATTGGTGCTGTGTGGCAGGCTGCAAACACTCGAAACTATGGTTCAAGAGGGGGTAAACCCATAGAACATATTACTATTCATACTATTCAAGGGACTTACGCAAGCGCCATTTCCTGGTTCAAAAATCCCAATGCTCGAGTTTCTACGCATTACGTTATCCGTGCCTCAGATGGGCAAGTTACCCAGATGGTGTGTGAGAGTGATAAAGCCTTTCACGTAAAAACTGACAATGCAACTTCTATAGGAATTGAGCATGAGGGTTATATTGATGAGGGTGCATCTTGGTATACCCAGGAGATGTATGAAAGCTCCGCGAAGCTGGTAAGAGATTTGGCAGCGCGCCATGGGATAGACCCCAGCCTAGCCTTTAGTGGTCCAGCCACAGATGGAATCCGAACGCTAAGCAATGCTTGTTACCGCATAAAGGGCCACCAGCACTTCCGAGACAATAACCATATTGATCCAGGGCCCTACTGGGATTGGGAGCGCTACTATAATTTGATTAATGGGCCCCCAGAAGTCCAAGAGATCAGCGACTCCCAAGGAACGATTAAGGTATTAAACTATGAAGCAAATGAACGCAAGGCCTATCTCATAAACCCTCCTGGCAACAGCCCCGTTCGTTTGACTTTCAAGCAGTTTGACCTTGAATGGGATTCTCGAAGAAAAGAACCCTTTGATTTTTTGGATATTTATGATGGGGCTGATGCTAAGGGGCGGCCCTTGGGTAGATTTACTGGCCCAGAGGCTCCTAGAGGGCTAGTAGCTAATTCTGGAAAGGTATTTCTTGAGTTTCGATCAGACTGCCGAACAAGTGGTAAGGGATTTGATCTCAACTTCTCGACAGAAAACGTCGATATTAATTGCCGTCCCATGGTATCAGCAAGGGTGCAGTCTACGTTTGCCCTGGGTGCTACAGTAGGATGGACTGCTTCAGGGAGTGGTCAATATGTGGTCAAAGTAAGACGTAGAGGATCTACTAGCGCTTGGTCTCAGTTCCAAACACGAGAAACTTCTTTCCAACTGACAGGGCTTGCAGCCAATACACCTTATGAATGGGCTGTGCACTCTGTCTGCGACAATGATAATATTTCTGCCCCTGTGGGAGGCAATTTTACGACGAGAAGTGTAAGTCGCGCTGGATCTCCCAAGGTATATGTAGTCAATTCACCCGAAGGGAAATTTTTGGATTCAGGAGGAGAACTAAATAGTTATGCCAACAATGAAGCGTATATATATAGTATTCGGCCTAAGGGGGCTGGCCCCATACAGGTTACTTTCTCTGAGTTCAATACAGAGGAGGATTTTGATTTCTTAAGTGTCTACGACGGGCCAAGTCCAGAGGATCGCCTGATCGGTAACTTCTCGGGAACCAATATCCCTGCTACCTTGAGTTCTACCGGTAACAGTTTAACCTTTAGGTTTGTATCGGACAACCGAACGCAGAACAGTGGGTGGAAGGCAAGTTGGAAGCAACAAGTGCCTTCTGGTCCTAGCCCAGAAGATCCTGATGGCCCAGATGTAGTTATTTTACCAGATAATTCAAAGCTGAGCCCTACACTCAAATTTCCGAATCGGAGGCCTGAGTCCTCTGCATTGATGGACCCGTCCTACAGTGCTTCGCCTATAAAAGTAAATTTTAAGGACGAAGCCAGTACAGGTCGTGCACCGGCATTCAGATTCTATTCAGTGGTCCAGCAAGAAGGTTCAGAATGGGCTGCTCAACCTCAACGGGGCTTTCTTTGGGAAAACTTTACCCAAACGTTGGATGAAAATTGGGAAGTGGTGAACGGTCAATGGCTAGTCCAGAACGACCAATTGGTACAGGCAGACCTACAGGACGGAAATACTAATATTTGGACAGAACTCAATCAGGCCAAAGGCGAAACCTATTTGTATCACTGGCTAGCAAGAATGGAGGGGGAATCAAATAACCGCAGGATGGGACTGCATTTCTTTGTCAGCGACCCCAATCTGAAGCAGCGGGGAAACTCTTATTTCGTTTGGTTCAGAGATGCAGATGCAGGAGGAAAAGCTGAAATCTATCGGACGACAAATGATCGTTTTGAGGTTAAAGCAAAAAAGAAGTTCAATTTTTCTCCAGGAGTTGCGTATGATTTCAAAGTGATTTTCCAGCAGTCAAAGGGGAGAATAGAAGTTTACATAAACAATGAATTCGTGGTCTCATGGAATGACCCAAGACCCTTTTCCTCAGGTAAAGCCATTTCTTTTCGTACCGGAAATACCTTGTGTACTTTTGACGACCTGCGAGTGTATAAAGCACGATCAAGTAGTGTTTCCCTGACTGTCGATCAAGAGGGGAAAGGGGACATCGTCCCGGGAAGGATAGGAAGAGGAGGCTTAAGATTTCGGGTATTTTCTGCTATTACCAATTCTACTACGCGGGAGAAGGCCCGTTGGTCAGCCATTTCTATGATGGAATCTAGGTATTTTCCTTCAAGTGATAATACTCCTTCTGAAGAGGATCCTGAAATTCCCGATTCCCAGTCAGGGATATCTTTGCGACCGTATTATTCGGACGATTTCATTGTAAACCTTTCATCTACCGGTTATTTTATGATTCCAACTTTTTATGATAGGAAGTTATGGTCTTCTGCTCCCAATCTGGGATACTTTTTCGATGAGTTTTCAGGTAATAAGTTTCGAGATGATTGGATTCTCGGTGAAGGAAAATGGAAACTGAGAGGAGGCAGGCTTTCACAGGAAGAAGCCGCCGCAAGCAATACCAATGTATCGACTTTGGTAACCCAGACAGGAGGGTTTGTCTATCTCTATCATTGGAAGGCTAGGTTGATGACAACTGGGGAGAATAAGCGATTCGGAATACATTTTTTCGCAAGCGATGGAACCCAGGTTAACCGCGGAGATTCCTACATGATATGGTTTAGGAATTATGATAAAGAGCAAGATCAGGTAGAAGTGTATAAATCTTTTGATGACGACCTGAGAGAACCCCTTGCCAAATCCCCTTTTGTTATTAACCCCAATACCTGGTATGATTTTAAAGTCTATTTTGATTCAGGACTGGGGATCGTAAGGGTGTTTTTAGACGATGAACAGGTACTCTCTTGGCAGGATCTTTCTACCCCATATGCTAAGGGAGCCTATGTATCTTTGCGCACGGGAAACTCAGCCGTGCAGTTTGATAACTTCCGGGTGTATCGCCAGCAGGCCAGTAAAGAACCTAATATCACCGTAGGAAACAGTAATTTTGATATGATACGGTTTCAGCCCTCCGCGAAGGACCGCAAGGTGAGTCTATACTTTTTGCGCCTGGGGGAGAATGGTAAATGGGAGTCAGAAATAAAGGTAAATACAGAAATTCGCTAAGAATTTCTACCCCATAAATTTTCCGCTATTTTTATACAATTCTTACATGCATTCCTGCATGAATGTGCATGATTTTGGGCCTCAAAATTCTATGCAATAAATATATTTTATTATATTTATAAAGTTTTTTTATTGAAATACTAAGTGTTTCAAATAAAACCCGTTTAGGATTATATCCTGACCGAACGCACAGATATATTGTTAGGTGAATTTATTTTAGCATAGATTGTATTCGATATTCGTACTAAATTTAACATGAACTAATTCTAACTAAATTTTTCAAAAACTATTTCAATTGAAAACTAATCGTATGGTCTTATTTACACAACTCAAGTCCATTACACCTGTGAATTTCCGGTTGGCATCGAGCGGGAAATTCATGTGCAGGAAGGGGATGACCTTGTTTTTGGGCCTATTAATGGCCTTTGCGTCTGGAGTACATGCACAATCCTTAGTAGGAAACGGTAATTTTGAAGGGGGACATAGCAACGTCTGGGAACACAACAAGTGGGGCAATGTGGGACTTGAACTCACCACTTACTCTACGGAAGAAACTCCTGCCGATGTTGTTGCTGGTACTAAAGCTTTCAAGGCTGAGGTAGGTTCTTTAGGAACGGACAAATCCTCCTTCAACAGCATTAGCAACCGATTTCAGTTGAAACCTAATACGACTTATTATTACTCTTTTTATGCAAAAGCATCAGATGCCGATGCTACGCTTGAGTTTTATGTATCGTCTTTGACAGACGGAGTAATATTGTTTGAACCCAAAACCCTTACACAGGGATACGTTAATTATCAAGGGCAGTTTACAACACCCGCTCAGTTGGCAGACCAGTATTATGTAGTCTTCTACTACCCTGATATCACGACGTACTGGTTAGATGAGGTTACGTTATATGAAGAAGAGCCCATTTCTGGGTTGGCAGCGACTTCTGGAAATAATGCGGTTAATCTTTCCTGGCCTCCTGCTGTAGGAGCAACTAGCGTGAAGCTTTTTTCTAAGCCTGAAGGGGGGGATTTTGCAGAAGTATTGACTGGTACCCTGGATGAAACTTCTTCGAGGGCCTTTTTCAACAACCTCACCAATGAAACTCCATATTCCTTCTATCTGGATATTGAAGGAGGTCCATTCGAGGGCCAGTCAAATGAATTTACCATTATTCCTTCCGCTGCATGGGATATCTCACTGGTTCCAAATCCTAGTTTTGAAAATGCTGGAACGCTTGACGAGTGGGCAACAAGTGTATTTGATGAAAACGCTTCGGCGACTTTTTCACAAGATAATACAGATGCTGCTCAAGGAACTAAATCTATGAAGGTCGAGGTGATTGAGCCTTCTCCTTTAGGGGCATACGTAATTAATGCCAATCCTGAGACTTTTGACTTATTTTCAGAATTAGATTATACCCTCTCTTTCTGGGCAAAGGCGAATTTTTCAGGAGCGAAGTTTGAAGCTTGGGTAAAAAGTGTAGACCTGAAAGATGGAAGCGGAAACGATCTATTTCTATTTTACGAGAGTTTTGATCTTACTTCTGAATGGAAGGAATATCGGATTCCTTTTTCGACTGCAGAGGCAGTGTTAGGAGAGTTTCGTGCGGGCTTCCATTTTGTTAATAAGGGAACCTATCACCTAGATAATGTAAGGGTTACAGGTCCCGTTACAGACTTTACTGGTATTGCCCAGAATGGTGAGGCAAGGTTGCGTTGGACACCTGCTGCGGGTGCTCAGACTGTCCGATTGTTCCGTCAGGACGGTGGGGGCATTTTTGAAGAGATTCTTTCGGGATCTTTGGATGCAAGTACCGATCGGATTGATGTGCCTAATTTGGATAACGGGAGTGAGTATACCTTCTATTTAGAAGTAGAGGGAGGTCCTTTTGATGGAACGTCTCAGCAGATTTCCTTAGTTCCCAGTGCCTCATCTGATGAATCCCTTATAATCAATGGAGGTTTTGAAAGAGAAGAGAGCGTTGGAGGAGATCCTGATGCCTTTGAAGCATGGCAGTCCAACATTTGGGAAGGGGCAGCAAACTATACCATCGAGACTACGGATCCTGCATCGGGTAACAAGGCCCTACAGGTCGATGTAACTACACTTCCTCCTGGAGGAAACTTCTTTTCGATCAATTCCTACAGTAATTCCTTTGAATTACTACCCGAAACAGAATACAGATTTGCCTTCTGGGCAAAGGCAAGCCTTCCAGGTTCTCGACTCGTAGCACAGGTTGCAAGGAATAGAGAGACTCCTTCTACTCCTGTAAATGTTCTGCTCAACAAAGAGGTATTCCTCACCACAGAGTGGGCCTTATACGAGGAAACTTTCACAACAAGAGATACAGTTAAAGCAGCTCAGTTGTTCAATGCCGTTATGAATTACGGAGGTACAAGGGCTGTTTTCCAATTGGACAACGTTACCTTAGAAGGGCCTGTATCCAGCCTAGAAGCCATCCCCGGCGACCAGAGAGTAACCGTTCGCTGGCGTCCAGTATCTGGATTCTTCGACCTTGCCTTGCAGGAGCAAGAAGGGGGAGGAACAAGTAGAGAAATATTTGCCGATCAACTGGATGAAACTACTCAGTATGTGATATCCAAAAATCTCCAAAATGGCGTGCCGTATCGGTATCAACTAGATGTCAGTGGTGGTCCCTTTAGTGGATTATCCAACGAAGTACGGGCGGTTCCAGGTCCTAATCTTATCTTAAATAGTGGATTTGAATTCAATTTACTGAACTGGGATCCTATTCTTGATACACGCTTTGGACCCCAAGCAACAATATTTGAAGTGGCTACAGGGACCTTTGAAGGTAACCGAGCGGTACAAGCACAGGTGAACGTTCTTGGATCGGACCTACGGGCCATTAACATGGGATCCAACTTATTCAAGATCTCTGAAGGGAATGAATATACCCTATCCTTTTGGGCAAGAGGAAACCAAAATGGAAACCAAATATCGGTTCTATTAGAAAGTGAAGATTTTCAGACGGCTTTGGGAAATAAGACCTATTTCCTTACCACCGATTGGGAACTATACCATGTAAACTTCACGCCGGAAGCCCTAACGGATTCTATGTTTAAATTGATTGTTCAATTTGAAAGCACAGGGACCGTCTGGCTGGATGAATTCTATGTGGGTACTCCTGAGGAGGACGCTTTTTGTGAAGGGGGAACAGTGGCTATGCCTAGTGGTGCCACAGACCGAGTTGTATGTGGACAGCCTGGCGTAACAGAATTGGTAAGATTCGATAGCCTAAATGCTGATGCAGATAATTTCATCTATCTATTGACAGATACTAGCAATGTAATTCTGGAGCGCATTACCGGCGACTTCAAAAATTTTGGCCAGGACGCCCCTTCGGATACCCGTATCTATGGCGTTGCCTTTAGTGGGGAACTTACAGCCGATATTGGGGAATCTATTGGAGGGATCACGGCTACTCGGTGTATAGATTTGTCTACTAACTACATTTCTGTAGCCCGTAGACAACCCCAGGCAGGTGAAGTCCAACTGATGATAGGTGGTAATGTCTCTTCGGATTCTTTGCAAAACTTCTGCGTAACCAGCCAGAATAATGTGGACTTAAATGCCTCATTCGGTAATACTGCTTCATCAGAAACAGGTTTTACCTACTTAGTGACCGATGTGAGCAATATCATTTTAGCGCTAACAGATGAGAATTCCCTATCCTATGAAGCGGATTATCCCAATACAGTGCGTGTATGGGGACTCTCCTACGGGGGAAGTCTAGAAGCTTCTGTAGGACAACAAGCAGACATTGGCAACCTGAGTTCTTCCTGCTTTGAATTGAGTAGCAACTTTATTACGCTTACTAGAGACTCAGTAGAAGGAGGAACATTGGGTACCTCCCTTGCGAGTAGCAGTGTATTTGCTTGTCGCCAGGATACCTCTGGAGCAAACGTACAGCTTTTCACTACCTCTGGTTCCAATACGTATACCTATGTAGTTACAGATACGAGTAATTCTATTCTAGCGACAGATACTTCTGCCTTTCTAGACTTTTCCAATCTGGGAGTTGGAATGAGTCGCGTGTGGGGGCTTTCTTATGCAGGAAATCTCCAGATCAATTCTGGAGAGGATATTATCTCTAGCATCTTGGCAGATGGTTGCTATGAACTGTCGGAAAACTTCATTACGGTTGTGCTAGATTCCGTTTCTGGAGGATCTATATCCTTGGATGCATCAGCTGATCTAGATTCTGTCGTAAATGATACGGTATTTGCCTGCCCAGATGGAGACCTTGCAGGAACCTTCCAGCTAGACAATGCGAATGCGCTAAGTGAGTCTTATGCCTACCTCTTGACAGATGAAAATGATCGCTTGCTGGTAGCCATTCCAGAAGAAATTCCTGCAGAAGTTACCGCAAGCTTGAACCAAGTAGAAGCTGGTGAGTACAGAATTTGGGGGGTAGCTTATTCGGGAGAATTGTCAACTACGGTTGGACTGGATTTAGAGCGAGATCGCGTAAGTTCCGGGTGTTTTGAAGTTTCTTCAAACTTCATCCGCTTAGAGGTAGATTCCGCTGTTTGTCCTGTCGATACATCAGTCAATGATTCTCTCCCGGTTTCCAGTAGAGATGAGTTGAGTTTCTCAGACTTAGAACTCTATCCCGTACCTGCCGCGCAGGAATTGCGGGTGAGTTTTGACTCTAAGGTAGCCGTAGAATCTTCTACCCATTTGAGCATCTATACCATAGAAGGTAGGGAAGTAATTCGCAAAGAATTCACTACCACGCCTATTGGAAGAAATATCTTTGACATTTCGCTGAAGGGAATGGAGACAGGTATGTACTTATTGAAGTTGGAAAATGGTAAGTCTACCGTATTCACCAAATTCCTGAAAAGATAATTGCTAAAGCGCTTCCAATATGTGAAGCAGCCTTGAAACTCAGCCGACCTATTCTTAGGTCGGCTTTTTTTATTAATTTCAAGGGATGTCCAGAATGCTTCCATATATTTTCCTCCTGTTATGTGCACCTGCCTTCTCACAGGTGTACAATGTTACCCCATTTAGTTCAGAAGATGGGTTGGTACAATCGCAGGTTTGGACCATTCTCCAAGATCACAAGGGATTTCTATGGGTGGGAACGCATGGGGGAATTGGGAAATATGATGGTCGGGAATTTATTAATTATACGCTTGAAGATAGTCTCACCAGTGATTTTATCACATGTCTGTTTCAGGATGCCGAATTGAATATATGGATCGGTACGCAGAAGGGAATTGCCTGCTACGATGGGCACAAATTTTTTACCCCAGGGAAATCCCCAAGTGAAACAGATGTTTATGTATATGATATAGAAGAAGGGCCAGACGGGAATGTATGGGTTGGAACGCGAGAGGGATTAATGGTCTGGGACAAGGAAAAATGGCTCCTCAATCCTTTTCCCTGGCAGGAAACGAAAGAAATTCCGGATGTGGAAGTTATCAGCCCAGATTTAGAGGGAGGGATGTGGTTGGGGACCAACGGAGGTCTATACCAGTATGAACAAGGAAAAATTTATCCGAGAACTTTACCCAATATGCCCCAAGGGATCTACGTTCTCAGCCTTTTGGAAGACCAAAAAAATCAGTTATGGGTGGGTACCGATCTGGGGTTGTATGTTTGGAATTGGGAGAATGGAAACCTCAGCCATTTCAATAGCTTTCAGGGCCATCTTCCCGATAATACCATTTATGCGCTCGTGGAAGACGCTTATGGACAAATTTGGGTGGGTACGGGTGACGGAGGAGTCATCTATGACCAAGGAAAAATTATCTCCAAGGGATGGGGTCGAGAAGACCAACAGGGAATTGTAAGAGCACTCGTTTCGGATGAGGAAGGAAATATGTGGGTAGGGACAGATGGAAGGGGACTTCAAAAAGTGATTCGCGGCGTTTTTACAGAGTATGATAGACAAAGTGGCCTACAAAGCAATATTTCTAAATCCTTTTTGGAGGACAATGAGGGAAATGTTTGGATTAGTTCCTATGACAAGGGAATAGATATCTTCAAGCAAGGGAAAATATCAGACCACATAGAACAGATTCAAGGGCAAACCATGAACGGCTTCTTTTTCAGTCTGAAAGACAGTGAGGGGACCCTATGGCTTGCATCTCGCACAGCTGGCCTATTTCGGTATGATGGAAAATTTAAGGTGTTCAATCGAGCAAATGGGCTCGCAAGCTCTGTTGTGTATTGTATCAGTGAAGTCAATCCAGGTGAAATATGGGTAGGTACCGATAATGGGGTAAGTGTGCTAAAGAATGGGAAATTGGTCAAGAAGCTCGATGAAAATAGTGGTTTTCCCAATAATACCATTTATGCCATTCGGAAAGATAGCAATGGAAATATTTGGTTAGGAACCCCTACCGGAGTTCATCGGATGCGAGGGGGAAAAGTGTTGACTTTCCCACCTGGCGAGGGAATTTCCAATCCCGTTTTCAGTATCTTGGAGGATCCACGGGGACGTTTGTGGTTTGCCACCTCAAATGGGCTCGCCTTTTACGATAGTGGGCGCTTCCTCTTTGTAAGAATCAGTGGTGCTAGAGGGGCGCATAATGTCGTATCCCTTGCTTTGGAAATGGACTCCCTCATGTGGATTGGAACAGAGAATGGTGCCTATCGACTGAATTTATCCAATTTCCGCCCAGACCGTTCTTTCCAATTTGAACATTACACCCTGAAAGATGGCCTCCCAAGTATGGAGTGTAATGCCAACGCCTTATTTACCGATAGTGAGGGGAGCGTCTGGATTGGAACTACAGAAGGTACAGCCTTACACCCTGCGGGAATTATTCCCCAGCGGCCTACCCAAAAGCCGCGGATACAAATCACGGGAATCCGCTTGGGGTCAGAAGATACCCAATGGGAGGAACTGTCCTACGAAGTTGAGCCTTTTACCAATATTCCTAAGATGCTCGCACTTCCCCATAGCAGCAACCGCCTTTCTTTTGAATGGATAGGGATTAGCCTCAAAAGCCCTAAACAAGTAGAATATAAGTATAGACTAGAAGGCCTGGGTGAAGACTGGTCGCGTTCTACTCGAGACAATGAAACCGCGTATTCTTACCTACCCTCAGGGAAATATACCTTTCAAGTTGTTGCAAAGAGCGAAGCCGAGCGCTGGGATTACAGCCAGCCCGCTACCTTTGAATTCGAAATTATGGCTGCTTTTTACGAAGAAGCTTGGTTTTGGCTTTTGATTGGCACCTTATTGGGAATTGTAGGCTGGCTGATTTATCGAAATATTGCCAAAGAGCGCAAGCGCAAGGCAGAAGAGGTCCGGATCAAGGACCAGGCGGAGAAATTGCAATTGGAGCATCAAGCCCTCTATGCTATGATGAATCCCCATTTTACCTTCAATGCCCTACAATCTATCCAGTACTTTGTGCATACCAGCGACAAGATATCGGCTAATAAGTTTCTATCTAGTTTTGCCAAGCTTATCCGGAAGAACCTGGAGAGTACCAAAAGTGAATTTATTAGCCTAGAGGAAGAGGTGGATCGACTCAGACTCTACTTATCGCTAGAACAAATGCGCTTTCCCGAAAAATTTACCTATGACGTAAGTGTAGATCCCGAACTAGATAGCCAATCCATCCAAATCCCACCCATGATCTTCCAACCCTTTGTGGAAAACTCTATCAAACACGGAATCATGCCCAAAGGCAAGGATGGCAATATCCAGGTGCACATCTCCCCCCACGGAGAAGACTACCTCAAGGTAGAGGTTCGAGACAATGGGATTGGCGTGAATGCCAGTAAGTTGAAAAAAGCCAACCGCCCTAGCGAGCACGTTTCTAAAGGGATGCAAATTACCCAAGACCGCTTGGCCCTCTTTGCGCGAATGACGGGAAAAAAGCATTCTCTCGACATCCGAGAGATTCGAGACAATGGACATGT
>JBCCTX010000043.1:0-32720 GCA_039197765.1 Bacteroidota bacterium | reverse complement strand
GCAGCCCCCCTTATAATTCCGCCCTTTTTCCAGAACCAAATCCATAGCAAGGGGGGAAACACATGAAAACGAGGGTTTTCTAGAAATCTTGAATCTTTTCAGATTGAGAGTATAGGGCTGCAAAGGGATGTTTTTCCAGGATTCAGGCGGGTGGAGTGAACGAATGCGGGGAGGATGGCCAGTGCGCAAAGGCCTTGGTTTATTCGTTCTTGACTTTTTCGTTCTTTTTTGTCAAGAAAAAAGGACATGAAGTTTTCCTATCCAGATTTAGCGTGAACTGGAAATGGGTTCTGAGTTTAATGTGTTGAGGATTTTAACACTTTGTGTTTTCAAAATTTAGGTTAGCGTCTTCCAGAAAACAATTCCTTACAATAACCTAAATTTTTAACCAAAATACTAATTTATTTGGTAATTTGATTTATTTTAGCTAAATTTTGTAGGATTGAGTCCATAAAATTGGCCCAAAAAGATAAAACGCCCCCTCAAGCCAATGACAAAATCATCAAGGAAAACCTTGAGGCAATTTTGCTTCCCCTGGCTGAACTCCTGCTGGGAATTCAGATTCACTCTACCACATACTTAGATACTTTCCCGTTAGGTACTAACTTAGTAGAACAAACAGCTAAATCCATACAAGACATGCCGATAACCTATGACATAACCCGAGACTATTTATTCAAGGAGGGTGAGGAACGTGCCAAACGTGCCAAAGAAAACCTTGTTGTATCCCAAGGGATAAAAAATGGCCTCAACTTAGAGCTAATTGCCAAACTAGCTGGATTGACCTTAGAGGAAGTTGAAGCTCGAATAAAAGAAATGGGATTGACCGAGTAAGATATATTTTCCCTTTTTGCTATAGAATTGCGTGAGTTAGCTTCGAAAAAGATGGAGGAACGTTGAAATTAGGATTTTTATCTGTTTTACATTTGGAAACAGGTAATCCAAAATTTCGAATAGAAATCCTCACACCCCCACGAAAGGGTCCCCTGCTGGCACATGCCAGACGGGAATATCGTCGACTCTTGGCTTCAACCAATCCACCAGATACCGCATGCCGGGTTCTTCGCTATCTGCATGCCCTAAAATGATGAGTCCCTTTTTCATTCCAGCGGAAACCGCATCCCGCACCCACTCACAAGTTTCCCATTCCGCTACTTCCCCTACTACGGCTATATCGATGTCCTCTCGTCTCAGTTGCTTGATCTGGGCGTCTCGGCCCCAGGCACCTGGAAGCAAGGCTAGGGTAGTGGCCTGCATACTGGGGTCTCCCACATAGAAGGCACGTTTGAGCCCAAGACCTTTTTGAAGCATTTGGGTGTATTCAATGAGGGTGTGAGCCGGTAGGACACAGGTTACCTCTCTTTCGGTATCTAAATAAGCTTCCCAGCCCATAGTTTGTAGAAAACCTGTGAGAATTCCATCAGGAGTATGTCGATGCCAATAGTCGTGGAAACGCCAAACAACAACTTTATTGTTTTCCAGTAACTCTCGCTTGTATCGGTAAACGGGGTCATTTTCCAGCCAGCCCGTTTCATCCCAATGGTTGTAGTAGGTAGGCTCATGGGTGATGATGAGGTTTGCACCTTTGTCAATGCTTTGTTTGATCACCTCCGTAGTTGCTAGAAACGTACATACGATGCCTGAACAAGCCACACTAGGATCCCCAGATTTGACCGTATCTACCGTTTTGAATACTTTAGGCCCACAGGCAGCGATAATCCCATTAATTATTTCCTGGATACTAGATTGGGTAGGAAATGTATCTTTCCCCAAAATTTCTAACGGAAAATAGGGGAGCATGAATAGGGAATAGCTAGCCTTTTGAAGAAAATCGCGTCGGGAGAACGGGGAGATATGCATAGTAGGTATTGGATATTTACAAAGGGATAGAATACGGTTTTACCTTAAAGCAATAGGAATATGGATTATGAATTCAAATGTTTTCATTCATTTAGGATTAGCAAAAATTAATAAACGCTCTCTTTCATAAAAATTGAGTGTCCTTCAGCTTCTTAACATCATAGTAAATAGAGGTAACACATATGATTGTGATGCCTGGCACTGACATCCTCCACAAAATTTGTAAATTTTACCCCTCAATTCATAATCTACCAACATCCACATGGGAATTTTTAATTTTCTACGACCCAACAATAGCGAGAATCAGGATCTCATCTCGATGATGAAAGAGGGTGCTGTCATTATCGATGTCCGAACCCCTAGTGAATTTCAAATGGGCCATGCGAATGGGGCAAAAAATTATCCCTTACAAACCTTGCCTGCGCATTTACAAGAAATATTAAGCATGGAGAAGCCCATTATCTTCTGCTGTGCTTCGGGAAATCGTAGTGGGCAGGCAACACGCATGGCTAAGAAACAGGGCCTTACCTGTGAGAATGGGGGAGGATGGAAATCAGTTCAGCAAATGCTGGATCGTATGGGCTGAGTTTTTTCAAAAGTTGTTTCAAAAAGGCCCTTTTTTCGTATATTCCTCAAAAAGGACCTCCCTTGTGAAAACCCTGCTCTCTTTTCTCCTCGGTCTTGGAATTAGCTGGGGTATATTTTCCCTAAGCACCCCCTCTCCTTCAGAAGGCACTTTCGCTGAGAGTTTGCCCGATGAGGTTGATTACAATTTCCATATTCGCCCTATCCTATCGGATAAGTGTTTTGCTTGTCATGGGCCAGATGCAGCAAATCGAAAAGCGGGGCTACGGCTGGACCTGGCTGATGCAGCCTTTGAGGAACTTCCCGAATCTCCAGGAAAGCATGCCTTTATAGCTGGAAACACAAAAAAAAGTGAGGCTATTCAACGTATTTTGTCTTCCGATCCCGAAATCCAGATGCCCCCTCCGGAATCCCATTTATCTCTTACAGATCGCGAAATCGCGTTGCTTAAAAAGTGGGTAGATCAAGGGGCTATGTATAAAAAACACTGGTCCTTTGTTGCGCCTACTATACCTGAAATCCCTAAGGTAAGCCAACAAGACTGGCCCAAGGATGCGATAGATTATTTTGTGTTGGAAAAGCTTGAGGGAAAGGGCCTTGGTGCTTCGCCTCAGGCAACTTCAGAACAGTTGATTCGAAGGGTGTATTTCTCTCTTACGGGGCTTCCTCCATCCACTGAGGCAATAGATACGTTTGTAGCTGATTCTTCGCTCAATGCTTATGAAGAGTTGATAGACTCCTTATTGCAAACAACCGCTTATGGGGAGCGAATGGCTGCGCACTGGATGGATGTGGCGCGCTATGCAGATAGTGATGGCTATTTGGATGACAAACACAGAGACTTTTTTCCCTGGCGAGACTGGGTCATCAAAGCCTTTAATAACAACCTTTCCTATAAGGAATTTGTAACCTGGCAACTTGCAGGAGACTTGCTTCCCAATGCTACGCAAGAGCAAATTCTCGCTACAGCGTTTAATCGCCTTCATAAGAAAAATTCAGAAGCGGGGATTGTATTTGAAGAATACCGAGTAGAGTATGTAGCGGATCGAACGAATACCTTGGGCAAGGCTATTCTCGGTTTATCTCTAGAATGTGCTCGATGTCACGACCATAAGTACGATCCGCTTTCCCAAAAAAATTACTTCCAACTTTTCAGCTTTTTTAATAGCACCTTTGAAACTGGCCACGCGATGTATGGCCCGGACCAGACCCCCGGACCTGCACTCTTACTGGCGAATAGGGAGGTTCAGGCCAGGAAAGAATTCCTAGAGAAGCAGGTGGCTAGAGAAGAGAAAAATTTAATGAACGCTCAAGGGGAATTACAGCTCGGTCAACCCTTCACATTGCATCCACCTCAGGTGAAAAAATCACTCAGAGAAGCCCTGGTGGCACATTATTCCTTCGATAAAATAGTAAGCACAGATAAGGATCAAGCCTGGACTCCAGAAGTGGGTGGAAAAGCTGGGAAGGCAAGTTTGACCCGACCTTTGGTTAAAAAGGGGAAGTATGGGAAGGGATTTTTTACTACAGACTACAATGGGGGCGTTTTAGGCGATAAAGTTGGCTGGTATGAGCGAACAGAGCCCTTCTCTATCGAACTATGGATTTACCCCGATACTACCTATGCGGAAGCAGGGGTCTTTACCCACTGTGAGGACTTCCGACTGGGATACAAAGGCTATTCCCTGCATTTGAAGGACAATCGCCTTTCTTTTATCATGGCACATTCTTGGCCCCAGAACTCTATTCAGGTAACTACACGAAAAAGATTAGCTCCCAAAACCTGGACCCATGTGGTGATTACCTACTCAGGTAATAGCCAAGCATCGGGAACAAACCTATATATAGATGGAAAACTGGCAGAAGTGGAAGTTGAGCAAGACCATCTCTATAAGGGGATTCTGTATGCGTACAACATCCATACCTATGGATTTAGGGGAATTCAAATTGGTCAACGAGACAAAATCACGCCCTTCAAACAGGGAGGGATCGACGAATTCAAGGTTTATAAGAAAGCACTCAGCCCGCTGGAAGTTCAACTTGCCTTTGATCCTCAAACGCCTAGTATTTCCAATGACCTACTCCATGCCCATCAAAACTCCCAATTGGAAAATGAATACGCACTATCTGGTGCTCTCAGACATTATCGTGATTCTTTGAACCTTTGGGTGAATGCCATTCCGGAAATTATGGTTCTGGGAGACCTACCTAAGCCTCGGCCGACCTTTGTGTTGGATCGTGGACTATATGATAGCCCTACAGAGCCTGTCGAACCGCAAACGCCTGAGTCTGTTCTTCCTTTTGACCCTAAATTGCCTAAAAATAGGCTTGGATTGACTCAATGGCTATTTGATCCCCAAAATCCCCTTACCGCAAGAGTGATCGTTAATCAAATTTGGCAGTTGCATTTTGGTAGGGGTTTGGTAAAGACTTCGGATGATTTGGGTAATCAAGGGGAACTTCCTTCGCATCCAGAATTATTAGATCACTTGGCTACCTGGTTTATAGATTCGGGATGGGATCTTAAAGCGTTACACAAAAAGATATTGCTATCAGCAAGTTATCAGCAGGCCTCCTTTTTACGAGCAGAAATGAAGGAAATAGATCCTGAGAATGTTTTGCTCGCCAGAGGGCCTAGGTTTCGACTTCCTGCTGAGATGATCCGAGACAATGCCTTAGCGATTTCAGGACTGCTAGTAGATAGCGTAGGAGGTCCCAGCGTATATCCCTATCAGCCGGAGGGACTATGGGATGAAATTTCCAATAAGCATTGGCGATATCAATACCTACAGGAGCCAGGCCCTGGCCTATATCGCAGGAGCCTATACAGCGTATGGAAACGCACCTCTCCTCCTCCGGCTATGCAGATTTTTGATGTAGGAGAGCGAGGAACCTGCCGGGTTCGCAGGCAGGTAACAGCGACTCCCTTACAGGCGCTGGTCCTCCTTAATGATCCCCAATACCAAGAGGCTGCTAGGGTCTTGGCCGAGAAGCTTGTAAGTAAATACGGAGCATCACTTGATACCCAATTGAAGCAAGGGTACAAACATATAATAGGGAGAAATCCAGATGAAAAAGAGGAAGAGATGCTAAGAGAATTTTATGCTATGGAATGGGATCATTTTAATGCCTCTCCCAATCTTGCCAATCAATACCTCTGTAATGGAGAGCAGGAAGCTGCGAATGAAATGGAACTTGTACACCTCGCTGCACTGGGGGTAGTAATGAATGGCTTAATGAATACCGATGAGGCAGTGATGTTGAATTGAAAAAGTCGGAAATGAGAAATAAAGAATTATATCTGGGAAAAATAAAGCAATCAAGACGGGAGTTTCTCAACAAAACTGCTATGGGCCTGGGTGGAATGGCACTCTCTTCACTCCTTACGCCTTCCTCCCTAAAAGCCTCCCCTTTAGGACCAGCGGAAGGCATGCTCGGAAAGGGCCACTTCCCCGCCAAAGTAAAACGCGTCATTTACCTCTTCCAAAGTGGAGGCCCATCCCAAATAGAATTGTTTGACTATAAGCCCGCCTTAGCGAAATGGCATGGGAAGGAAATACCCGATTCCGTTCGAGGAACTCAGCGGAACTCAGGAATGGTGGCCAATCAATCTACTTTTCCCTTGGTTCAATCTATCTTTGATTTCAAACAACGTGGCGAGTCAGGAATATGGGTAAGCGAACTACTGCCCCATACAGCTGAAGTAGTGGATGAACTCTGTGTGGTGAAATCCCTCTACACGGAAGCTATCAATCACGAACCTGCGGTTATGTTCGTCCAAACTGGATCGCAGCAATCAGGCAGGCCTTCTATTGGTTCTTGGATCAATTATGGGTTGGGGAGTGACAATGAAAATCTACCGGCCTTTGTTGTGTTGATCTCGAAAGGGGGCGGTGCTCAGCCCTTAAATGCGCAATCCTGGGGGAGTGGATTCCTACCTTCTCATCATCAAGGGGTTCAGTTTCGATCGGGAAAAGAGCCTGTATTGTATCTCAACAATCCCTATGGCATTCACAAAGAAGACCGAAGAAAGGCGCTAGACCATATTCAGGAATTTAACCGTCATCAGCAAACATTAAGTGGCGATCCTGAAGTAGAATCCCGAATCAGCCAATACGAGATGGCCTTCCGAATGCAAACTTCTGTTCCCGAGGTAGTCGATACCTCTAAAGAACCCGCCCATATATATGAAATGTATGGGGAGGATGCGCGGAGGCCAGGTACCTACGCAGCCAATTGTCTCCTCGCCAGGAAGCTCGCTGAACAAGGGGTGAAGTTTATTCAGCTGTATCACATGGGCTGGGATCAGCATGGAGGCTTGCCGGGAGGAATCAGGCGCCAGTGTGAAGGGACTGACCAAGCTTCAGCTGCTTTACTCAAAGACCTAAAACAAAGAGGTATGCTAGAGGATACCTTAGTGATATGGGGCGGTGAATTCGGTCGCACCAGCTTTTCCCAGGGACGGCTTACCCCTACTAACTATGGAAGGGACCATCATCCTGGATGCTTTACGATGTGGATGGCAGGAGCAGGTGTTAAAAAGGGCTTTTCCTATGGCGAGACGGATGAATTTGGGTATAATGTTTTAAAAAATCCTGTACATGTTCATGATTTTCAGGCTACCTTAATGCATTTATTAGGTATAGACCACGAGCGACTAACCTTTAAACACCAAGGAAGAAGGTATCGACTAACAGATGTACATGGGAAAGTTGTAAAAGAAATTCTAAGCTAGGTTCAAGGGCGAGAAGATGAAAAAGCTGCTCATACTGGGAATTCTCTACTTTATTATGTCGGAAGGTTTTCCGCAAACCAAAGGCCAACCTTCCCCCAACGTCCTATTTATTGCCATCGATGACCTCAATACTTGGCAAGGCTTTATGGGGCACTCCTATGCCCAGACCCCCCATATGGATAAGCTTGCTCAAGCTGGGACCTACTTTTCAAATGCCTATTGCCAAGCTCCCTTGTGCGGACCCTCACGAGCAAGCCTGATGAGTGGTAAACGTCCTTCTACTACGGGAATTTATGGCCAGATTCAAGATGTAAACCTACGAGAAGCCCATCCTCTGCTTGAGGAATTAGAATTTCTTCCAGAGTATTTTGCCAATCGTGGATATAAAACCATGGGGATCGGGAAACTCTTTCATCAACACGCCCCAGAAGGAGTATTTGAACTATCTGGCGGAAGGGTTTCGGGTTTTGGCCCTAAACCAGAGAAGCGCTTTAAATGGGACCAAAAAGGAACCTCAACGGACTGGGGAGCCTTTCCTAAAGTAGATTCGCTAATGCCAGATTTTCAGTCTGCAGAATGGGCTGTGGACCGTCTTGGAGAAGACCACGACCGACCATTTTTTCTCGCAGTGGGATTTCTGCGCCCTCATGTACCCTGGTATGTTCCTCCCAAGTGGTTTGAATCTTATCCCTTAACCCAGTCATTTACCCCTCCCTATCAAGAAAATGACCAAGGAGACGTCCCTGAGATTGCCCGGAGAGTAGCAGAAGTACCCATGATGCCCACCACGGAATGGGCCAAAGAACAAGGAGAGTGGAATGCCATTTGCCAGGCATATTTAGCTTCTGTATCCTTTGTTGATGCCCAAGTTGGGAAGGTGCTGAAGGCCTTGGAATCCTCGGAATATGCAGATAATACCCTAATTGTTCTTTGGTCAGATCACGGGTATCACTTAGGGGAAAAAAACCGCTTCGCAAAACATTCCTTGTGGGAACCCGCTACACATGTACCCTTAGTTTTTGCTGGGCGAGGTATTCTGCCAGGACAAACTTGTGAGCAACCCGTTCAATTACTGGATCTTTATCCTACCTTATTAGAACTATGTGGACTCCCTCCAAATAGCCAAAACGAAGGTACCTCCTTGGTTCCTTTACTGTATAATTCCCGCTATTTTTGGCCCTATCCCGCCATAACTACCTATGGGAAAGGAAATCATGGAATAAGATGGGGAAATTATCGGTATATCCGCTACGAAGATGGCAGCGAGGAGCTATATGATCTAGCATCTGATCCGAATGAATGGAAGAATCAGGCTCCCAATCCTTATTTCAAAAAAATACTCAGACAATTCAGGGGCTGGAAACCCTCACGCAACGAGGCTTGGTCTTCTATGTCTAACTATTCGGTAATACCCTATTTCAAGGAACAGAAAGAGAGCGGCCGATAAAAAATTTCAAATCAAATGAAGCCTTATTTTGAGGCCCTAAAAGGAACTCAACCTGTATTACCCAAAACCTAAAATCCCAATTCTCCCGTAACCCTCACAACCTCTACCCTATGACTACCACACGCAGAACCTTTATTACAACCGGAACTACTTTAGTCGGTTCTTCTTTTTTCATTCCTCAGATACTCCTCGCTAAGCCTAATCCGGGTATGAGGTTGGGGTTAGTTACGTATTTATGGGGAAAAGACTGGGACCTCCCAACCCTCATCGCTAATTGTGAGAAAACCAAATTGGGGGGAGTAGAGCTTCGGGTAGATCATGCTCATGGCGTTGGACCTCATTTATCTGCGAAGGAAAGGCTAGAAGTGAAAAAGCGCTTTGAAGATAGTTCCGTATTGTGCTTAGGGCCTGGAACCAACCAAGATTATCACCATATCAATCCCCAAAAACTCAAAGAATCAATTGAAGGAACCAAAGAATTTATCAAGTTGAGCCATGATATAGGAGGTACAGGGGTGAAAGTAAAACCCAATGCCCTTCCTAAGGAGGTTGCGCCAGAAAAAACCATTGAGCAAATTGGTAAATCTTTGCATGAAGTAGGAAAGTTTGCCGCAGACTATGGGCAAGAGATTCGTGTAGAAGTCCATGGGAAGCAAACTCAGGAGTTACCTACAATGAAGGCGATTATGGATGTAGCGGATCATCCTAATGTCAAGGTGTGTTGGAATTGTAATATGCCGGATACAAACGGCAAAGGACTTGCGTATAACTTTAACCTAGTTAAGGACCGTTTTGGTGATACTGTCCATGTGAGGGAATTCAATGTGGGAGAATATCCCTATCAAGAGCTTTTTAACCTATTGGTAGGGATGGACTATAAAGGGTGGATTTTGCTGGAATGTCGCACAGCTCCAGAGGATCGGCTCGCTGCAATCCATGAACAAAGAAAATTGATGAAAAAGATGGTCAAGCGTGCGAAAAAGCCAAAGTAGAAATGAAAATGAAATTGAATGTCTTTTCAGCTTGCGTGATTGTATGCCTACTTTTTGCCTGTAACCCCTCTTCAGAAGTTGCTCCCAACATTATCTTAATAATGGCTGATGACTTGGGTTATGAGACGTTGGGTTGTAATGGCAGCCAAGATTATCAAACCCCCAACCTCGATCGCTTGGCGAGTGAGGGAATGCGTTTTACCCATGCCTATTCCACCCCGCTTTGTACCCCTACTCGTGTTCAGCTCATGACAGGAAAATACAATTTTCGCAATTATGTAGGGTTTGGCTTATTGGATCCCCAGGAAAAGACGTTTGGAAACTACCTAAAAGAAGGAGGGTATTCTACAGCTATTGTCGGTAAGTGGCAACTATGGGGAAATTCGCGGCAAAGGGAATTGTTTCAACGTACAGGTTCGCTTCCTGATCAAGTGGGTTTTGAGGAATCCTGCCTTTGGCAGGTAAAAGAAAAATACGGCGAACGATTTAAAGACCCCTATGTAGAAATTAATGGAGATTCCGTAACACAAGAAATTGGTGGATATGGCCCCGATCTTTTTGTTACCTATGCCAAGGACTTTATTTCCCGGAAAAAGCAGCGTCCCTTCTTCTTGTATTATCCCATGGTTTTGACACATGCGCCCTTCCGCCCGACACCAGATCAAGAGACGATGTACCAGGTGGATTCCCTTCACACAAAGAATGACACTACCTTTTTTCGAAACAATGTAGCCTATATGGATAAGTTAATGGGGGAATTGGTAAATCATCTGGCGCAAGAAGGCCTACTGGAAACTACCTTGTTGTTATTCATAGGAGATAATGGTACGGACAGAGGAGTGACTTCAACCTGGGAAGGGATTCGTGTTCCTGGGCGCAAAGGCTATCCGGAAGAATATGGTACCCATGTTCCCATGATCGCGTATTGGCCTGGAACTATCGATTCTGGACAAGTAAATGAAAACCTCATTGATTTTACAGACTTTCTCCCTTCTTTATTGGATGTGGCCCAGTTGCCTAGTAACAGAGGAGGGGATGGGATTTCCTTTTATCCCCAGCTAATGGGGAAGGAATCCAAAGTTCGCGATTTTGTATTTTGCCATTATGCACCCAGGTGGGGAAAATTTCCTGAAAAACGTTACATACATGATAAAGAATGGAAATTATTTGAAGGAGGGCCAATTTTCCATATTGCATCTGACCCAGAGGAAAAAACTCCGTTAAATATCGAAATGATTCCCCCAGATGCAAAAAAACGCCTGGGTGAATTTTCGGAGATTATGGCAGAATTTAAATAAGGGACCCAAGATTTTATTAAATTTTTATAAATCCATTGATTATGTACCACAATATTGTGTATATTTAATTAACGATGAGAAAGGACTACTACCCTTAGATGACATTTTCATCGAAATAGTCGCAAGAAGACACCTACGATTCTCCAGGATTGTAGGTGGCTTTCAGCGATGAAGAAAGAATGCTACAAACCCATCTCCATGCCATCTACTCGAGGATTCAACTCCTATGCTAATCTCCATTGGAGGTTATTTTTTTATACGATAGTACTAGCTAGCTCATGTACCTCCTCCAATCCATCGGAGAAGCCTCCCGCCCAGCGCCTTCCCAACATTATCTATATTTTAGCGGATGATATGGGATATGGGGATCTTCAAGCCAATAATCCAGAGTCAAAAATTGCTACTCCCAACCTCAACCGTCTAGCTTCTGAAGGAATGAGGTTTTTGGATGCCCACGCACCTGGCTCGGTCTGTTCCCCTACTCGCTATGGAATTCTTACAGGAAGGTATTGCTGGCGATCACGGATGCCTCGTGGAGTGGTTAGAGGGTATGGGCCCTCTGTCATTCGAGCGTCACGTACTACTGTAGCCAAATTGCTTAAGCGCAAGGGCTATCATACAGCTTGTATTGGAAAATGGCACTTGGGAGTCAATTGGGCCACCCATGGAGGCAGCTACCCCGGGGAAAGCTGGGAAGGGCCTTATTCTGGGGCAGATGAACTCCATGAAGACAGTGTCGATTACACCTATCCCGTTACTGGAGGCCCGCCCGCTGCTGGGTTTGACTACTCCTTTATTCTACCAGCATCTTTAGACATGAAACCCTATTGCTATTTAAAAAACAATGTACTGGAAGCCATTCCTTCTGAATATACTAATGGGAATGACCTGAATACGGGGTATACAGAAGCATTCTGGCGAGAAGGTAAGATTGCCCCTGGGTTTGAGTTTGATCAGGTTCTTCCCACCTTCATCCAAGAAGCAATTTCCTATGTAGAGCAGCAAGCAAAAAGTCCCGACCCCTTTTTCCTCTATTTACCACTGGCTGCACCTCATACGCCATGGGTTCCTACGGAGCCCTTTGAAGGTACATCCCAAGTTGGAACCTATGGAGATTTCGTCCAAATGGTAGATGAATACGTTGGCCGCCTACTTACAAAATTGGCTGAAACTGGCCAAGAAGGCCATACCTTGGTGGTATTTACCAGCGACAATGGTCCCTACTGGCGTCCTGATAAAATCGAAGCGTACGGACACAGATCCGCTTCCATCTTCCGAGGAATGAAAGCCGATATTTGGGAAGGAGGGCACAGAGTACCCTTCATTGCCCGATGGCCTGGAAAGATTCCCGCCGGAGTAAAAAGGGGCGATTTGGTAAACCTTACCGATCTACTTGCAACCTGTGCAGAGATTGTGGGAGAGTCCCTTCAAACAGATGAAGGGCCTGATAGCCGATCTCTACTCCCTGTACTGAAAAACGAAACCCTAGAAACTCCCTACCGAGAGTCTATGATTATGCAATCTAGTAGGGGTGTTCGTGCCTTGAGGTACCAAAATTGGAAGTATATTCCTGTATTAGGTTCTGGGGGCTTCTCTGACCCTGTACAAGTTGAAGCTAAGCCCGAAGAAGCCTCAGGTCAATTGTACGATCTTGAAAAAGATCCGGGAGAAAGTGTAAATTTATATTCAGAATATCCCGATAAGGTAAAAGAACTAAGTCATATCCTAGATTCGCTAACCACGACACTATGAATAAGAAAAAGAACTCCAAAAAAGATCTGAATGCTTCCATAAGTAGAAGATCCTTTATAGGTACATCCGCGCTGGCTTCAGCAGGTTTTATGATTGTTCCTCGCCATGTCCTTGGGGGACCTGGATTCACAGCTCCTAGTGATACGGTAAATATTGCAGGAATCGGTATTGGGGGAAAGGGTCATAGTAACCTCATGGCAGCTAGCGGGTTGAAAAAAAGTGGAAAAACCCTTGAAAATGTAGTTGCCCTGTGCGACGTTGACTGGAAACGTGGAGAGGGAACCTTCAAAGAGTATCCTGATGCCAAAAAATACAAGGATTTTCGGAAGATGCTGGACGAAATGGGGGATGATATTGACGCTGTAATGGTTTCAACCCCAGATCATACACATGCAATAGCCGCAATGCCCTGTATCCAACTTGGTAAGCACGTCTATGTAGAAAAGCCCCTGACGCATAATGTATATGAAGCTCGGATGCTTACAGAAAAAGCCCGTGAAAAAGGGGTGATAACCCAGATGGGCAATCAAGGAAGCTCTGGAGACGATATGCGGAGAATTGAGGAGTGGATTTCCTCAGGAGTAATTGGGGAAGTAAGTGAAGTACATGCCTGGACCAATCGCCCTGTTTGGCCCCAAGGACTAAAGCGACCAGATGAAGTACACAAGGTTCCCGATACCTTAGATTGGGATTTATGGCTTGGACCCGCGCCCAAAAGGCCTTACAATGATACCTATCTTCCTTTTAGCTGGAGAGGCTGGTGGGATTTCGGGACAGGTGCATTGGGAGATATGGCCTGCCATATTATGGATCCCGCGGTCCGCGCCCTGAAGCTTGGTTATCCCAGTAGTGTGGAAGCTTTTGCCTCTACTTATACAGAAAATTGGGTGGCCTATACCTTCGACGAAAGTCCTCCTAACTCATCTATGATACGGTTTGAATTCCCAGAGCGGGAAGGACTTCCTCCCGTTTCCCTTACTTGGTATGATGGAGGGCTAATGCCCTGGAGACCAGCTGAATTGAAAGATGGTGAAAAGATGGGCGACAATGGGGGAGGGGTCCTATTTGTAGGATCTAAAGGCAAAATGGTGTGCGATACCTATGGCAGGAAACCTCGCCTACTTCCGACCTCCCTCATGAAAGATTTCAAAGAACCGGAACCCAGTCTCCCTAGAGTGGAAATGAACCACCAACGCAGTTGGATAGAGGCCATTAAAGGTGGACCCAAGCCTAGCTCCAATTTCGATTATGCGGGTAAACTGTCAGAGATTGTTCTGATGGGTAACTTGGCGATCAGGAGCTTCTTTATCCGTGAGGGTTCAGGCAGAAATGCTGCATTTACGGGTCGTAAAAAGCTAATGTGGGATGGACCTAATATGAAAATCACCAATTACGAACCTGCAAACCAATTTGTGAAGCGTGAGTATAGAAAGGGTTGGTCCTTAGGTGTATAGCTCAACTAGGCGTTACTATGAATTTTCTTTTCGATATTGAGAGATGCAGGCTTTTTGAAGAGACCCTGACCTGAGAAAATCTATCAGATAATTCTTTGAATATGAATAAACAAATAGTGTATATAGGCCTCTGGGTCTGTATACACCTATTTTTATGGAGGTCTATTCATGCCCAAGACCGTCCCAATATCCTTTGGATTAGTTGGGAGGATGTGAGTCCCAATTTTGGCTGTTATGGCGATGAATACGCCATTACCCCTACCATTGATCAGCTTGCCGCTGAAGGGGTGAGGTATACGCAAGCCTTTTCTCATAGTGGAGTTTGTGCACCTTCGCGAGGAGGGATCATCACAGGAATGTACCCTACAGCGATTGGTCTCCATCACATGCGGGTGCGTGGTGAACCACCACCTTATGTTAGGCTCTTCCCCGAATACCTAAGACGTGCCGGGTATTTCTGTACAAATGATGCAAAAACTGATTACCAAACCCATTTTTCTGCAGAGATTGCCTGGGATGAACAAGGCCCTGGAGCTAGGTGGCACAACCGTAAAGCGGGACAGCCCTTCTTTTCTGTCATAAACTTCGGTTCCTCTCACGAGGGCCAAATCTATCGGGATAATGCATTTTGGCGAACAGAACTCACCGCATTGGAGGAAGAAGGGTTACGACATGATCCCCAATTAGCTCCTTTACCGCCGTATTTCCCAGATCATCCTACAGTTCGAAAGGACGTTGCTCGGTATTACGACAACATGACCGTAACAGATAAGCTTACAAAGAAGCTGCTGGACCAGTTAGCATCTGAAGGTTTGCTAGAAAATACCATTATTTTCTTTTGGGGAGATCACGGCGCTGGGCTTACCCGATCCAAGCGATGGATCTATGATTCAGGGTTACAAATTCCGCTTATTGTAAAAGTGCCAGAAAAGTACCAAGACTGGACCTTTAGAACACAAGCGGATGTATTCAAGCCCGGTACTACCTCGGATGAACTTGTAGCCTTTGTAGACTTTGCGCCTACCGTACTTTCCCTCGCTGGAATAGATATTCCGGACTACATGCACGGTCAAGCATTTTTAGGGCCCCAGAAAGCGGAAGCGCCTAGGGAGTACATTTATGCAGGAAGAGACCGAATGGATGAAGTGTATGACCTGATCCGAGGGGTTCGAAGCAAGCAATACAAATACATTCGCAATTTTCTTCCCCACCTGCCCTATGCCCAAACCCTGAGAACCATGGAGCGAATGCCTACCCTTCAGGTAATGCGGCAATTACATGCAGAGGGGAAGCTTAATGCTATACAATCTATTTTTTTTCAGAAGAGGAAACCCCTGGAAGAACTTTATGATGTCCAGAGTGATCCCTATGAAGTGCACAATTTGGCGGAAGATCCCACTTATGCTACGGTTCTTGAACAAATGCGCAAAGAGCTGCGTGCTTGGCAATTAAGTGTGGGGGATGTTGGGATGATTCCTGAGCCTATCCTCGATTCATGGAGGGCTCCATCGGGATACTGGCGAACTACTCGATCCCCTTTGGTTAATATAAGTTCGCAGCCTTTCCTGGATGGGCGTTCGGTTGTGGAACTCTCAAGTCCTACTCCAGGCGCCTCAGTTGCATGGAAATTTGAGGGAGAACCTACTTGGAGACTTTACGAACAACCTTTCATACTTAGGCCTGGGCAAAGAATGGAATTTTTTGCCCATCGATTGGGCTATTATGCGAGTGAAATCCTTTCTTTCCAGTTGGGCCAAGCGCTTACAAATGCTAGCCCAGAAGCTCCTCACCCTTTTTGGATGGATGAGCTTACCCCAGAACTAATAAAAGACCTATTTATCCTCAATGATCTTGTGTTTCAAGGAGAGAAGGCCTTGCCCCAATTGGAAGCGGCAACTTCAGATGCTCGATCCGTTATTGCCTATTGGGGAGTGGTTGGGATTTACAGCCTTGCATCCAAAAAAGTGCAACAGGAATCTGTTATTCCCCTGATGACCCAGCTTCTTGGGCATAATGAACCTATCGTGAGAATTACGGCGGCTCATGCCTTGGCAGAGTGGAAAGGGGATGAAGAGGCCCTCAATGTTTTAAAAGCGGCCTTAACCCATCCCCTGGAATCGGTACGTCTATCTAGTGCACTAGCCCTTGATAAGTTAGGAGATCAGGCAAAAGCGGTTTTACCCTTTCCCGAAATCGTAATAGGAACCGAGAATCAATATGCGAATCGGGTATTTTTGCGTATGATGAATAAATGGGAGAAGTGAGATAAAATGAAAGATTAAGTAACTCCAGATGGCTTAGATATCAAGATTTACGCTGAAGAAAGAAGGGAATAGTAAATGAATGGTCTCTACATTTTTTGTAGGTTCAGAGGTGCAGGTATACACGAAAATTTCCTATATTCAATTTAACCAACAGCTACCTGCTACTTATGCTACTTAAACCAATTTCTATCTTCATCCAGAGATCCTTCTCCCGAATGTCAAAGTGTAGGACAGGCAATACCCCTACCCCTTACTTTCTCCTTCTATTTCTCATTTCCTTATTCCCTTACTCCCTTAAGAGCCAAACCCTCCTCAACCAACGCCCCAATATTATCCTCATCATGGTTGATGACATGGGTTGGTCGGACCTGGGCTGCTATGGCGGCGAGGTAATGACTCCCAACCTGAATCGACTCGCCCGCGAAGGCATGCGGTTCACCCAGTTTTACAATAACGCCAAGTGTACCACTACCCGTGCTTCCTTAATGACGGGCCTATATCCCAGAAGGGATAAGAAGGATGCAGAATTGCTCCGCCCCAGTATGCTTACAGTTGCTGAGCTGCTGAAATTAGGGGGATACAATACCATTCTATCCGGGAAGTGGCATCTAGGGAGAGATTCTACTAAGCACCCGGTCCATCGAGGCTTTGATCATTACTATGGCCTCTTAGACGGGTGTTGTAATTTCTTTGATCCTTCTACACAAGATCCCGAATACAAGGGAAGTCGCATCCGCTATTTTGCTAAGGGCTTGGAACGAATTACAGAATTTCCAGAAGCGTATTATACTACAGATGCCTTTACCGACTATGCCATTGAAACCCTTCACGAGTTACAGGATAGCAAGGATCCATTTTTTCTTCACCTCACCTACACCGCACCCCATTATCCTATACATGCCAAGCCAGAAGATATTGCTAAATATCGAGGGAAGTTTACCATGGGATGGGAGGAAATGCGCAAGCAACGCTACCAGCGTCAGGCTGAAATGGGCTTGATTGATCCTCAAACCTATCCATTATCTGAAGGAGATGATCGATCATACGCCTGGGAGGATGCTGACCAGGATTTTGAAGACTTACGGATGGCTGTGTACGCGGGAATGATCGATTGCGTCGACCAGAATATTGGAAAACTACGGGAGACTTTGGAAGAATTGGGGAAACTTGACAATACTTTGATAATGTTCTTGTCAGATAATGGAGGCTGTGCTGAGGAACCAGGCGGAAGAAATCCCAAAGAAAGAACCCCAGGTCCTAAAGAAGATTATGTTGCTGTAGGTCCCTCTTGGGGTTGGGCCCAGAATGCTCCCTTTCGACGCTATAAGGTATGGATGCATGAAGGAGGAATCAATACCCCCTTTATTGCATGGTGGCCAGGAAGAATCCCAGGTGATACGATCTGTCGCGAAGTTGGACACATTATAGATGTTCTTCCAACTTTTGGGGAATTGGCCGGGATAACACCTCCGGATTCGTTTGAAAAGAATCTCTTGCTTCCTATTGAAGGGAAGAGCTTGGTGCCAATTCTTGAAGGAAAGCATCGCAAAGGGCATGAAAACTTGTTTTGGGAATACACGGGAAATCGGGCCATTCGAACAGGAGACTGGAAATTGGTTTGGGACAAAAGAGTACAAGAGTGGGAATTGTATAATTTATCCAAAGACCAAACTGAAACACTGAATATGGCGAGCAAGCTCCCTCAGAAGAAAGAAGAAATGGCCGCAGAATGGTTTGATTGGGCTAGGTACACCGGTCTTAAGACAAAGTAGAGGAATTCATTTCCTCTACACGGATTTATGAATGATTATCTGTAATTTTAACTCGTCCGAAATGTTCGAAGGTCTCCCATAGATCTTTTGCATTATCTTTCTATAAAACCTGGTTTTTGTTAGCTCCAACTATGTCAAACCTTATTAAACAAGGAATTTCAAGCCTCGCTTTTATCCTGTTTATTCCTGCGCTTCTTCTCAGTCAGGAAGGACCTCAACCCGTCGATTTGGTAAATCCGCTAATTGACGCAGCAAACTCTCGCTGGTTTTTTTTCTCGTCCGCCTGTAGGCCCTTTGGTATGGTCAATCTCAGTCCAGATAATTTAGTGGAAGGGACCTGGGGTACAGGGTATCGCTATAAAGTGGACACTATCAGGGGCTTTAGTCATATTCATGCATGGCAGTTATCGGGAATATCCGTCATGCCCTCAGCGAAAAAGGTAGATGGAAGGGCGGGCCCTGATGCCTATGCTTCAACCTTTTCTCATACCAATGAGCGAGCAGAGCCGGGCTATCACTATGTGTTGTTAGATGAAGGGGAAATTGATGTAGAGCTTACTTCTACCACTCGAGTGGGATTCCACCGATATACCTTCCCCAAGGCTCAGCGAAATTATATTCTATTTAACCTGGGGGGAAATCTTGGGCCAGCAGAAATGGTAGAGGGAAGGCTAAAACAGGTAAGCGACCAGGAAATCGAAGGCCATACTGTTAATGGACCTACACGCAGAAGGCCCAAAGCTGCCCCTGTATACTTTGTCGCTCAATTTTCTCATCCTATTAAGAGCCTTTCAGGCTGGCAAAACCAGAAGAAAGCTGATAAAGTACAAGAAGTAGTGGGAGAAAAATCTGGGGCGATTTTGGGCTTTACAACTAAACTCGGAGAACCTGTTCTGATGAAGGTAGGAATTTCCTATGTCAGTACAGAACAAGCCCGAATCAATCTTAGGACTGAGTTACCGCACTGGGACTTTGACCAAGTGGTAAAAGCATCTCGTTCTGAATGGAATGAATGGTTAGGAAAAATTGAGATCGAAGGGGGGAAACAACCCCAGCGCCAAAGATTTTACACAGATCTATGGCACGCGCTCCAAGGAAGACGGATTATCAGTGATGTGAATGGCAAGTATATGGATATGACGGGTGATGAACCCCGGGTAGGACAAATACCCCTAGATCCTCAGGGAAAGCCCTTATTCAACCACTACAATTCCGATTCTTTCTGGGGAGCACAATGGACACTTAATACCCTTTGGCATTTGGTATACCCCAAGGTAGCAGAAGAATTCTGCCAGTCCATGCTACTCATGTACAAGGATGGAGGACTCATCCCTAGGGGGCCTTCAGGAGGAAACTATACCTATGTTATGACAGGAGCCTCTTCCACTCCGTTCATCGTAAGTGCCTACATGAAGGGGATTCGGGGATTTGATGTGGAATTGGCTTATGAGGGAATGCGAAAAAACCATCTGCCTGGGGGTATGATGGCTAAGGCAGGCTACGAGCATACTACGCAAGTCGGAGGAGGAATCGAACATTACATGCGTTTGGGCTATGTTCCCTATCCACCTGCCGAAAAGAGTACGGGTTTTCACCAGGATGGGGGAGGGCAGACCTTGGAGTATGCGTATCAGGACTGGTGCCTGGCCCAATTGGCCGGAGCCTTGGGGAGAGATGCAGATTATGAAATGTTCCGGTTGAGATCCGAAAACTACAAGAATCTGTACGATTCCCAGTCAGGTTGGATGCGGCCTAAAGATATCGAAGGGAAGTGGCTCACCCCTTTTGACCCGCTAGAATACGATGATGGCTGGGTAGAAGCCACTGCGGCTGCATCCACTTGGTTCGTGCCGCATGATGTAGAAGGATTGATTCGTCTGATGGGTGGCAAGGGCGCCTTCATTCAAAAACTCAACCAATCTTTTGAGCTGGCTGCTGCACACGGTTTTGTCAATCCTAACAAGCAAGACCGAGACAAATATATCAACTATGGAAATCAGCCTTCTATGCAAACAGGTCACCTATTTACCTATGCTGGGGCCCCGTGGCTTACCCAATACTGGATTCGGGAAGTAATAGATTCCGTTTACAGTGGTACAGACCCCTTTTCAGGCTACAGCGGAGATGAAGACCAAGGTTTGATGGGAGCATTAGCTGTTCTTATGAAGATTGGGCTATTTTCTATGGATGGGGGTACAAATGCAAGGCCTTACTATGAAATAACGTCTCCAATTTTTGATAAGATAACCTTAAAGCTCGATGAAAGATATTATCCAGGAGGGAGTTTTGAAATAGAAACTCGAAATAATAGCTCGAATAATAAATATATACAATCTGCAGAATTAAATGGAAAAGCTCTGGAAAAGGCATGGTTTTACCATGAAGATTTGATAAAAGGAGGAAACTTACTACTGGAGTTGGGACCCAAGCCAAATACTGAATGGGGAAGTGATCCCGATTCGTTACCTCCCTCTGTATCAAAGAAGTAGAAATTACTGAGTAGCAATGACAAAAGGACTAAACATACCCATAACTATCTTCTGTATACTCTCATCCATACCTTTATTATGTGTAGGGCAGCCTTATGGAGCAAAACTTTTCAAGGCAGAAAAAGTAAGCCCAGGCCTTCATATGATAGCTATTTCAGATTTGAAAATGGCTTTTTTACTGGATTCAGTTGGGCGCTATGTGCATCATTGGTACTTTCCTTCTCCCAAACTCCAGCAGGAGTTCGAGCGCTCATTGGACGTGAAAATACCCGCGCTTTCCTCGAAGGTAAGAGACACCCTTTCACTAGCGAATGGAAATATGTTAGTCTATAATGCCTCAGAAGGAAAATTATCAGAATTCGGTCCTCGACAAGCGCGTGTTTGGGAGTACACTTCTCCCTTTCTGAATGAAGAGGATACCCCTTTTTATTTGAATTACCTGGGTACATTTGCTCCACAGCGGTTTCCCAACCTAAACTTAGCTCCCCCTTTTACTCAAACCGAAATCAAACAAGCTCGCCGACAGGTTGATACAACGGGGCAATACAAAAAATTACATCGGGAAACAGTTGCAGAAATTGAGGCAGGATATTGGGATGATGCACAACGATATTTAGATACATTTTTAGTGGCTTATCCCCAAGATTTGGAAGCTTTATATGCTATGACTTTGTTGCAAACGGTTCGAAAGCAAATTCCATTGGCCTTACAATGGGCTAGGAAGAGCTTAGACGCTGGATTGCCCTTGTCCAGATTCACTGCAAACCTTCATGGGATGTTTAGCCCCTTATTAGAACAGGCAGAGTTTAAAGAATTAGGCAAGACTTATGCGTCAACCCCTTTGATCCACGGGCCTATGCTAGGTAAGCTATCAGATACAAGTATTTCCGTTTGGGTTCGGACGGCAGGAGAGGTGAATGTACAACTTAAATGTTTTGAAAAAAGTGGGAAGGAAGTTGGTTTTTCAGCGGTTTTTACCCCTCAGGCAAATGTTGAATATACAGGGGTAGGGGAAATTCGAGGCCTGGAATCAGGGCAGGAGTATGCCTATGAAGTTTGGATCAATGACGAGAAAGTTAGCCAGAGACATGTCTTTACAACCTCCTCCTCCAAGGGAAAAAACACCCATTTTACCCTAGGCTTTTCTGGTGGAGCAGGCTATACCCCTAGATTTGAGCGCATGTGGGATACGCTATCTACCCATAATTTTGATCTTTTCTTGCTCTTGGGAGATAATGTTTACATAGATCACCCAGAAAGACCTGGTACCCAGAAATACTGCTATTACCGTCGGCAAAGTCGTCCCGAGTATCAGCGCTTTACTGCAGAAACGCCAATTTATGCCATCTGGGATGACCATGACTTCACTTACAATGATGAAAGGGGGGGACCAGAAATTAATGAACCCTACTGGAAACAGAATGTATGGAAAGTTTTCCAAAATCAATGGGTAAACCCGTATTACGGTGGGGGGCGAGTGCACCCAGGATGTTACACCGACTTTTCCGTGGGAGATGTAGATTTTTTCCTTCTAGATTGCCGCTATTATCGGGAAGACCCCAAAAAGAAAGGCGCTTCTATGTTGGGACCTGTCCAAAAAGCATGGCTTAAAGAAAAACTGAAAAACTCCCAGGCAACCTTTAAAGTGATTGCTTCCTCGGTTCCCTGGGCTAATAATACAAAACCGGGAAGCCTAGATACCTGGGATGGACACCCAGAGGAACGGGAAGAAATCTTTAGCTTTATTGAAGATGAGCGAATAGAAGGAGTGCTTCTGATTGCTGCAGACCGCCACAGGAGTGATGCCTGGAAAATCGAGCGTCCGAATGGCTATGACTTTTATGACCTGATGAGTTCTAAACTCACGAATGTTCATACCCATAAGGTTATGCCTGGTTCTCTATTTGGATATAATAAAATGTGTTCCTTTGGAGTGCTTGAGTTTGATACCACTCGGGAAGATCCGCAGGTACAGTACCGCGTCTACAATATTGAGAATGAAGAAATACACAGGCTTACCTTATATAGAAGTCAATTCTCCTTTGACTAAGCTGATTAAGTGGAAAATTAGTGTACTAATTGGGATATGTTGGATAACCTCCTGCCAACCTACTATTACAGATGCAACCCATCCTCCTCAAAAAAGACCTAACATCCTTTTGGCAATTTCGGACGATCAGTCCTTTCCGCATGTATCTATTCATGGATGTCAGGAGCTAGCTACTCCCCATTTTGATCGAGTGGCGAGAGAAGGCGTTTGGTTTCGAAATGCCTTTACTTCTTCTCCCGGCTGTAGCCCGTCTAGAGCAGCTATACTTACGGGGCTACATAGTTGGCAATTGGGTGCAGCGGGAACGCATGCCAGCCATTTTGATACCTCTTTTGTGGTATTTCCAGATCTTCTGGAAGGTGCAGGATATGCCATTGGGTTTACAGGGAAAGGCTGGGGGCCAGGAAACTGGGAAATAAGTGGAAGGACACGAAATCCAGCAGGCCCCGCTTGGCAGGAACATACCCTAAAGGCTCCGGAAGGAATTAATAACAAAGATTACACAGCTAATTTCCGGGAGTTTCTCAATTCAAGAGACGATGATCAACCCTTTTATTTTTGGTTTGGTGCCCATGAACCCCATAGGAAGTTTAAAAAAGGGCTCGGTAAGGAGTTGGGGAAAGATCCTTCAAATGTAGAGGTTCCAACTTTCTTGCCCGACCACGAAGTGGTTCGATCAGATATGCTGGACTACTTTGCCGAAATCGAATGGTTTGATAAGCATCTGGGGCAAATGATAGCCCTATTAGAAGATGTGGGTGAATTGGAGAATACCCTCATCATAGTTACCTCCGATAATGGAATGGCGTTTCCCCGAGCAAAGGCCAACTTGTATGAGTATGGGTTTCATGTTCCCCTTGCTATGAGATGGGGTGAGCACCTTCCGAAAGGCCTGAGGATAGAAAGGCCAGTAAGCCTAGTAGATCTTGCCCCAACCATATTGGCTGCCACACAGACCCAACCGTCTACAAACCACGACCTCCCGGGAAGTAGTTTATTGAATGGCATACAAGCAAAGACGCCACATGTTTCTCAACCCGATTTCATTATCTCAGGAAGAGAGCGGCATTCCTCTTCTCGGTTTCATTCACTAGGGTATCCTCAACGAGCGATTAGGACCTCGGATTTCTTATATATCTATAACTTTCACCCGGAACGTTGGCCCGCTGGAGCTCCCCAAAAGTATGGAAAGGGAAATTATCCGTCGAATGAAGAGCTAATGCAAAGACAACTAGGACCTATGTATGGGGCCTACCACGATATAGACGCCTGCCCTACAATGGATTTTTTGATTGAAATGCAAACGAGTGAATACGAGAAATTCTTGCAAGGAGCGGTTGACTTCCGGCCTCAAGAAGAATTATTTGCTATTTCTGATGATCTGGGATGTTTAGAAAACTTGGCAAATAACCCCAACTATTCCTCGCTAAAGGATTCTTTGAATGAAATCCTTATGTCCTATTTATCCGAAAAAGGTGATCCTCGGCTATTGGGTAAAGGAGATATGTGGGAAACCTATCCGAGATACTCCCGCCTGAGGGAATTTCCTACTCCAGAGTGGGCAATTGATAACCCCCTTGCGATTCCCGAACAGGAGTGGTTGAAGCAGAGATGAGCCAGTTTTATATTTCCAATCTTAACGAAAGACACTTAATACGCAAAAAAGTAAATTTTTTATTCGTTTATTTGAAAAAATGGAAATAATTATATACATTTGAATTGTAATTAGCAAAGCACGATCGAATTCACAAGTTTATTTTTAAGATTTATCAGAAGTAGAGAGTTTTTTCATCGAATCTCATTGTATGAGTCTTTATCCTTAAATTTTTGTAAAAAGACACCTCTTTATTATCACGCATGATTAGAGAACATTTAGTTCTTGGTCATAATTAGCTGCACGTTCTTTTCATTTAGGTTTTCCTCTATGTTTTGAGTCAATGAATGTACCTGCATGTCCCCGCACAGGACTAACAGGACTTTCTTGTCCTATTCTACCCTCAAATTCTGATGGGGAAAGAGGAACATGTACCCACACTTAACTACTTGCTTATAATTAAAATTTCTACAAAACACTTAGTATGAAAACTTTAGCTGCACAACGTACGGATTCTATTGCTCTAAACCGTCCCCTCGAGTTACTCATTGATAGGGAATTTCTGTCAAGAATTTTCATTTTTTTGATACTTTATATAACCTATTCCCTTTCTACAATTGCAATGACACCAGATGCTTCGGCCAAAACTGTAAACTGTGACTTTGAGGTCTGTGAGGATAACCTTCTTGGCTCTGGGAGTTTTGAGTATTGCCATGATAGCTGGGATTTTGGGAGTACAACTGGTTATAATTATGGAACCACCTACGCAATGCATGGAACATATAATTTTTTTATAGCGCCTTACAACACCAGTGATACTTATGCAGAGCTTTCCCAAATGGTTTCTGCCACACCAGAAAATGAATATACGCTAAGCTTCTATGCAGGCGTCCACGAGGCCATTCACGATCAATATGTATACCTGCAATTCATCGATGGCTCTAGCAATATTCTTGACCAATCAAGTGTTGAAATTAACTATGATGTTACGAATACATATGACCTTCAAGCATACAGTTTGACAGGGACAGCCCCAAGTGGAACAGAAAATGTTAGGGTCCTTGGATCAGTTACAAAAGCTTCTGGATATTCTTATGCCTACTTGAAATTGGATGGCATGTGCTTAACAGAGTCTGAAGCAGAATGTGTGGAACTTCCCAGTACAGATGGATGCGTTTCTACTAATGAATTGTATGGTTTCAATTTTGATTCAAGTGAAGAGGGATTTACTTACCAAGATGACGCATTTTACAGTACCTCCCAGCCTGGATATGCCAGTGGCCAACGAATTAGCTCAGGTGGATATCAAGGGGGAGCCATACAAGTCGAACTTGGAGGCCTTGACAGTTATGACATTCTCAATATGTCGGCTGCCTGGGAATACACCTTTAATCTGTCTGAGGCATCGGATGTACATATTTCCTTTCAGTATGAAATGGATGCGGATGATGAGTATGAATCAGATGAACACAGTGAAGTACTTGTATCAGTTGACAACGTTTTTTATGGTTCAGGTGGCAATGACTATATAGAGAGGATTTATGGGGGGGGAGCTACAGGATGGACTTATTACAGTGTTTCTCTGGGTACCCTGAGTGCAGGAAACCACACGTTAAAACTAGGAGGATTCAACAACAAAAAGACTTCTTCTAGAGAAAATACCCTAATTACCTTTGATGACGTTAAAATCTCGGAGATTACGGATGTATCTGATTTTTCCTGGGCAAATTCAATTACATGGAATGGAAGTAGCGTCCAGTCTACCTACCGACTGAAAGGTACCGGTACACTCTATCTAGAAATGGATTTGCCAGATGATTTCCATGCAGGGCCAATAACAGTTGATATTACTGACTTTTACACTTGGGATGGGTATGAAGGGCGTGAAGATATAACCACACAGCCTTATGAGCAGTTGAGACTAGATTTTTACAAAGATGGAAATTTGGTTCACCAAACGGGGTTTACACCTGACCTTGAGGACGGAGTTTGTTTTGCCGACTGGAGGGGAAGTATGGGAACCTTCAACGCGATAAATGGCGTAGACCAAGTTGTGATCGTACACCCTGAATTTGATGATTCTTCGTTAGCTACTTCGAACTCTATTATCCCCGTTTCCCTCTGCTTAAACTATGAAATAAACAGTTCTCTTCCCGTATCCTGGTTGGACTTTGATGCAGAATGGGTGGGGAAAAACGCGAGTTTAACATGGTCCACTGCCTCAGAAGAAAATGCTTCTCACTTTGATGTACAACGTTCTATAGATGGGATACAATTTGAAACCCTAGGAAGCGTAGCCGCTATGGGAAATACACAAGATATATCGTCCTACACATTCATGGATAAGGCTGCCTTAGACAAGCTCTCTATTTACTACTATAGGTTGAAGCAAGTTGATTTAGACGGAAAAAGTACCTACAGCAAAATCATTAGTTTAGAGACTGTAGAGGGTTTGACGGTGTCAAACCTACTAGATGTGTACCCCAATCCTGCTTATGGTCAAGTGAATTTATCGCTTCGGCAGGCTACGGATATACAAGGGGTTTCCATTTTGAATGCGCTGGGGCAACGAGTTCCTGTAGAGGTGAGTGTAAATAGGGATCAGGCAAGGGTAAACCTTGAAAATTTGCTTCCCGGACATTATTACGTTCGTGTTGAGACTATATACGAACAGTATACACAGTCCCTTTTTATCAGCAAGTAGTGTGGTTAATTTTTATAGCTAAGTTAATGGAAAAGCTTCTTTAGGGGGGCTTTTCTTTTTTATGCAGCGAAAGCTAAAACACTCATTATTTTCAGATCAATTTATTTTATTTTTTGTAGGAAATTAGTCGCTTTGATGAAGCGTTCTAGTTGCATAAATATCTACAATATTATAGGATTCTGTGGAGACGTAAAGGATAGACCAGTCAAGCGGTAATATTCTCCATTTAAGCCTTTAAATACGAAATCATAAAATATTTCCCCTTAATATTACATTACATCTGGACATTCATACAATACTAGTTAGTTAACTGCACGTAAAACATGTTACAATCTTCTTTCCTTTGGAAAAGTAATCGCTATTATTTTTCTTTTTTGTTGGTTTCTTTGTTTCTGCAAATAGGGTATTCACAAGGGGTCAGTATCCCTTCTCCAGTAGCTCCTTATTTGAATGGGGTGTTCCCCGAGGTGACTCCAAGTCAGGGAACCGGGCCTATTACCTACACAGCAGCCAATGCCTTTCCTAATCTGACCTTTGTAGATCCTGTTAAAATACTTGAATTACCTGGGCAAAAGTTTATGGTTATAGGTAAATCTGGACAGGTTTGGAGGTTTGATAATCAGCCTAGTACCTCAGTGAAGACCTTATTAATGGATATAAAAGGTCAGGTTGTCATAGCAGGTGATGGTGGAATGCTAGGAGGAGCTTTACACCCTGAATTTGGTCAGGTAGCCTCTCCCAACCGAGGATATTTTTATTTAGTTTATCGATATACCCCTGCAAAAGGAACCAACGGAAATTATGGATACTGGCGCCTTTCGCGTTTTACTTTGGAAGATGGCGCAACACAGGTAGACCCTAACTCGGAGTATGTACTGATCCAACAATATGATAGACATGATTGGCACAATGGGGGGGATATGTTCTTTGACCCTGATGGTTTTTTAAATGTGATAGGTGGGGATGAAGGGGGAGCCAATGACCAGTTTAATGTCACGCAACAGATTGATAAATGGTTATTTGGGGGAATTTTCAGAATAGATGTGGACAAAAGAGGGGGAAATATCAGCCACCCTATTAGAAAACAACCTCAGAACCAAGCTACCCCTCCTTCAGGATGGCCTAATAGTTTTACCCAAGGCTATTACATTCCCAACGATAACCCCTGGTTAGACCCTAATGGGGGAATCCTAGAAGAATTCTGGGCTTTAGGTACCCGTAGCCCACATAGAATGACCTATGATGCACCTACTGGCGAAGTGTGGATAGGAGATATTGGTCAAGCATCTAGAGAAGAAATTAGTGTGGTTGCTAAAGGCGACAACCTGCAATGGCCTTACAGAGAAGGAAATGTTAATGGCCCCAAGGCACAACCCGCAAATCTTATAGGCATTGATAAGCCCCCAGTGTATGCATATGGTCGCTCAGTAGGAAGGGCAGTTATAGGAGGCTTTGTGTATCGTGGCAGTAAATTCCCTGAATTACAGGGAAAATATCTTTTTGGAGACCATGAGACCCAGAATGTATGGTCCCTAGTGAGAAATGGCAATCAGGCCCCTACTATTGAATTTATGTTGAATATTCCTGCAGAAGGCTCTGGAGGAAAGGACGGAATCTCAACATTTGCAACAGATTCAGAAGGGAATGTCTACATAGCTGACCTGTATGGGACAGATTTAGATGGAGGCAAAATTCGCAAACTGGTTCAGACCAATAATATCCCAGATCCTCCTGCAAGGCTCTCTGATCTTAACGTATTCGCAGACTTATCCTCTCTTACGGCTGCTGCAGGCGTAATCCCTTATACAGTCAATGCCCCCCTTTGGTCTGACAGAGCCCTGAAAAAGCGATGGATTGTCTTGCCCAATGATGGGAGTCATAACTCAGCTGCAGAGCAAATCGTGTTTGATGCAGAAGATAACTGGAAATTTCCTCAGGGCACGGTTCTCATTAAGCACTTTGAGCTTCCGATTGATGAGCGTAATCCCGAAATTACAAGGAAGCTTGAAACTCGCTTTTTTGTATTCACCTCAGTAGGAGATGCATATGGGGTTACCTACAGATGGAATGCGGCAGGGACGGAAGCATTTCTCCTGACCAATGGTGCCACGGATGATATCACCGTTACACGTGCTGATGGATCCTCCTATATCCAGCAATGGACCTATCCTAGTCGACAAGAGTGTATGGATTGCCACAATGCAAATGCTGGTTTTGCCTTGGGGGTAAAAACCCGTCAAATCAACGGAAACTTTACCTATCCAGGGTCGGGCACAGAAGATAACCAACTACATACCTGGAACCATCTGGGAATGTTCACACAGGATATTGGAAGTCCCTCCGAGTATCCTCGATCCATCTACTTGGAAACACCAGGTACTAGTGATGAGTTTAAGGCAAGGTCCTACATCGATGGAAATTGCTCCTACTGTCATCGGCCCAATGGGGTAAATGGTGTGTTCGATGGACGTGCAAAAACTGCACTGTTTAGCCAAGCAATGGTTGGCACTACTGTCATTAGCAATGGCTCAACACCAGGTAATTTGATCATCTCAGCAGGGAGTGATGTAAATTCTGAGCTATGGTTGCGAGACAATAGTAATTCGAGTAATGCTATGCCACCTGTTGGAAAAAGTCTGGTACATGATGCATACATTCAATCCCTTTCAACCTGGATCAATTCCATAAATACAAGTGGCCCTGCCAGTCCCGAATCGGGCTGGTTCATGCTGGAAGCTCGCCATAGCGGCAAAGTTGTAGGAGCCTTGGGTGGCAGCACGGCTGAAGGTGCTCGTATGGTTCAGCGAAGCTCCATAGATTTACCCAGCCAGAAATGGTTAGTTCAACCGCTTGGAGAAGGGTTGTATCGCCTCTCCTCACAGGAGACCTTCAAAACCTTGTCCTACTCGGCGATGGAATCGGATCGAGGGCATAACGTAACTCAAGAGAGTTTTACAGGTGCACAAGACCAGCTATGGTACTTCTATGAGACGGATATCGGATATTACAATGTTGTGAATGCATATAATGGGTTACATCTGGATGTATTTGGAGGAAATTTGGGGGAAGATGAACGGATAATTTTATGGAATTCTAATGGAGGAGGAAATAACCAGCAATGGAGACTGGTGCCTACAAGTGGTCCAAGTTCCTCAACAGATCTATTGGCCCATTGGTCATTTGATGGAGGTTCCCTCAACGATGTTGCAGGTCTTGTTCCAGATGATGCTTCTGTTGTAGGACAAGTTGGTCTTAATCTTTCAGGAGTTAATGGTCAGGCTATCCGAATAGATAAGGAAGGATATCTTACGATCCCTCATAGCCAGGACTTACTATTGGGTGGGACTGATTACCCCGACTTTTCGGTTGCTTTCTGGTTAAAGCTGGAGGTTCATAACGGTCCTTGGATGAATCTTTTTACCAAGGGAAATGGAAGCCCCAGGACGCCTGGAGTTTGGATCAACCATAGTACTGGAGGCATTCACTACCGAATAAGTACTACAACTAGTAGTAATCATGGGGGAAATGCAAACACAGACTTAAGACAAAGATTGGATGAATGGGTCCATGTGAGCTATGTGAAAGAGGGTTCTCAGCTAAGACTGTATATGAACGGATCATTAGACCAAAGTCCAGTTAATTTTTCAGGAACAGTTCGAACCAGTGCAAATATTCCCCTTACAATAGGGGCCTTCGAGAATGGAGGAGATGAAGGGGTATTCTGGATGGATGAAGTTATGGTATTCGGAAAGGCACTTAGTGAAACCGAGATATCGGAATTGGCTTCTCCCCCAGACCTGGAAGCTCCGAGTATCCCTCAAAATGTAGTTGCTTCTAATATTGGGCAGACAGACTTAGATTTGAATTGGTCTGCATCAATAGACAATGTTGGCGTGTCTGGTTATTATATCTATCAGAATGGCAATTCTACCCCTATTGGGACAGTAAGTAGTACCACATTTAACGTTTCGGGTTTAGCGCCTGGCACTACTTACCAGTTTGCTGTTGCAGCCTTTGATGAGTCAGGTAATGTTTCTACTCAATCCCAGGCGCTTGAGGTTAGTACTAATCCCAATCAACCCCCTGTAGCCTCGCTTATTGCTACGCCAATCAGTGGGATAGCACCTCTTTTGGTAGGTTTTGATGCCTCAGCATCTACTGATCCTGAAAATGATTCTCTTACCTATTCCTGGGACTTTGGTGATGGCAATTCAGGTTCTGATGTTACTCCCAGCCATACGTATATAAATCCCGGCTCTTTTACTGTTATCCTCACCCTAGATGATGGACAGGGGAATTTGGTAACAGCTTCTCAGCAAATCGTGGTAGAACAGGTACAAGAACCATCGACAGCTTTTGGGGAGGTAGGACTTGCAAGTGGAGTAGATCACACGTGGAAAACTATTACCCTACAGCGTAACTACTCGGATCCTGTAGTAATTGCGGGAGCCCCAAGCTATTTTGGAACAAATCAGGCAACGGTGAGAGTCCAGGAGGTAAGTAGAACGAGCTTCCAGGTTCGGATTGATGAATGGGAATGCCTGGATGGAGCCCATGGAGGAGAGGATGTACCCTACCTTGTAGTTGAGTCTGGGGTACATACCCTACCAAATGGTAAGAAACTAATGGCAGGAAATGCTGATGCGGTAAGCAATTCCTGGTTTGTCCAGTCTTTCCCAGAAGCTTTTAGGTTGGAGCCAATCGTATTTGGGCAGATTATAACAGAAAATGAGCCAGAAGCCGCGAATATTCGTATTGATCACAATAACACCAATATAAATCAGCTTCGCCTCCGAATCCTTGAGGCTGGAACAACTGCACATGCCGACGAACGGGTAAGCTGGCTTGCTGTAGAACCTGGGGTTCACCAATCGGATAAGCTTTTTGAGGGCGGAAATACGGGGAGAGGGGTCGATGAAAATTGGGTTGATTTGAACTTCCTACAGTCCTATAGTCCTACCCCTATTTTCATTGGGGAAATGGGAAGCAACTACGGAGGAGATGCTGCTGCCATACGTTATAGAAATCTATCTGGGAATGGTGTCCAAGTATTTGTAGAGGAGGAAACCTGTAGCGATACAGAAATAGGACATACAACTGAGGAAATTCACTATTTAGTTTTTGGAGAACCAGGGGTAATAGGGTTACCTGACACACTTTCTTTTTGTTCTTCCCCTAGTAACCTAGCTCATAACCGCCCGACTCGTCAATCCTCTACCTATGGGAATGGAGTGGCAGCCCTTGCTGTAGATGGTAATCTGACAGGCACTTCTCCCTGGTCAGCAGATTTACAGCATACCAATAATGAAGCTCAACCCTGGTGGGAGGTAGACCTGGGAGCCAACAGTCAGATCGATTCAGTGAATATCTTCAACCGCAGCGATTGCTGCCAGGATCGATTATCCGATTTTTATGTACTGGTATCGGATGCTCCTATGATTGGGGACTTGAATAGCCTATTGGCAGATGGGGATATTTCCCAAACCTTTTTCTCAGGGAGTGCAGGTCAAATCGCTCGACTAGGAGTGAAAACAGAAGGAAGATATGTCCGCATTCAGTTGAGTGGTAGCAGTGTTTTTCATATTTCAGAAGTTGAGGTAATGGGTTGTAACCTGGAGCAGGTATGTGAGTCTCCTGTTGTATCGATTGATGATCCTGGGAGTATTTCTGAGGATGGGCAGGTGGTTCAACTGGTCGGCAGTCCAGGAGGCGGTGTATGGAGTG
>JBCCTX010000042.1:0-32747 GCA_039197765.1 Bacteroidota bacterium | reverse complement strand
TTCATTTCTATTTTGTATGATCCCCCCGTAGTCAACTTCTCCAGCAGCCCATATTAGCCCCTTCACCTCTTTATCCATGGCTTTGAGGCTTTCCATAAATCCTTTCACCTCCTCTTCTTTTGAGATATCCACCTGAAACAATTTTAACTTTGCTCCCTGCTTCTCTACCTCTCTAATCTGGTGGATTTTTTTGCTTATAGGATCAGTTGCGTCTTTATTCCTGACCCAATTGTCCCACTCTTCCCGTTTGGGGAAGGGAGACCGATGAAGCAGAACTACATCCGCATTGAATTTACTTACTAGGCTCTTGGCAATAGTCAAGCCCATTCCTCCCAATCCCCCTGTAACCACATAAGCCGCTTCCTCCTGGATGGTCACATGAGATTCCCGTCTGGCTTCTGCCTTTAGTGGAACATGTGAAGGAATCCAGCGCTCCTTAAATCTATACCCTACCACAGGAAGATCAGAATGATGGTGAACCTCTTGTAGGAGTTTCTTAACATATGTTTCCTGCTCTTTTTCACTTTGAAAGGGGAAAGGGATATCTATGATTCTACTCCTTACTTGGGTCATTTCTGTAGGTCCTACCTTGACTGGACCCAACATAGCCGCTTTCAATGGATTGACCGAGTCTAAAGAGGCAATTGCCACCAAATTATTGGTTACAACAAGTACTTCTACTTCCGTAAAAGCATTTTTTCCTGCGAGGGATTTGAAGATACGAGCAATCCCTAAATATCCTCTTTCAAAGTGTTGGTCGAGAGTTTCGTATTCAATTTCACCCAAGTTTTGTGTAAGTGTTGGGCAGTAAATGATTTGAAGGCTTGAAATTGCTCTTTTCTCCAAGTCCTCCCAAAGCATAGCCAAGTCCTCCTGGCTTGTACGCCTAATTTGGTAGATGTCATCGGAAAGTTGTTTAAAAGATTTCCCTGTAGTGACAGTCATAACGGATTGCCCTGCCGACTTAAATTCACTCATTAGCGAATCAGTCACTCCATATGCGTCTGCAAACAGCACAAAAGCGTGAGCGTCTTTCCTCTGTGTTGGATAAGTCTGTAAAGGTGGAGAAAGTTGCCATCCCTGTCGCTTTATATAGGTATGTACATCAAAGGGTTTTCTCGCCTCTTCTTGCGAACTTCCCGAAGGATCTTTTAGATATATTTTGGAATCAATATGAGTAGTGTATTGTACCTTCTCAAATGGATATGAGGGCAAGGAAATACGCCCTCTCTCCTCGTTTACATAAAATTTATTCCAGTCTATATACAGCCCCTGAGCCCATAGCTGACCCAGCCTGTCCAATAAATGCTTTTGATCATTTACCTGTTGCTTGGGGTGTCGAAGTGTATTAATCACAAAGTGGCCTTTAACAGCTTCCTCATTTCGCAGAACGTGGTTACACAAAACCTTTCCAGGACCTACTTCTATAAATATTCCCTTCCCTAGGTTCAATAACTCCTGAATGCCCTCATGGAAACGTACGGTCTCTCTCAATTGCCTACTCCAATATTTAGGGTCTTGTAAGGTCTTTAGGTCTACCCAGGATGCCGTTAGGCTAGAGATATAGGGTATTTGGGGGGGGTTAATTTGAATGCTGGCTACTTCCGTTTCAAATTTTACTAGAATTGAATCCATCATCCGGGAGTGGAAGGCATGAGAAGTGTGCAACACCTTTGCGACAATATGATTCGCAGCCAATTCTTCTTGTAGGTTTTCGATGGCCAAAACCTTTCCAGAAAGCACGAGGGAATTTGGGCTGTTTATCACAGCTACGTCTATCTCTTCTCTATTATTCAAAAAAGGTTTAATATTTTCTAAATTTGATTCGACACTCAACATAAGACCCTTCTCGACCTGCCCCATGAGTTGTCCCCGCTTAATAACTAATTTCAATGCATCTTGTAAAGATAGAACCCCACTTACAGCAGCAGCTGTAAATTCCCCAATACTGTGTCCAATCAGGTAATCCGGCTGTAAACCCCACTCTATGAACAAACTGGCTAAGGCATACTCAACCATGAAAAGGATGGGCTGCGTATTTTGGGTTTCGTTGATTCGCTCAGGTGCTAACGCTGAAAATAAGATGTCTTTAAAATCTGTTTGTGAGTATCGGCTAGCGATTTCAAAGGAGTGGTCCAGTATTTTCTGAAACCTTCGCTCTGACTGATAAAGGTCTTTGCACATATTTACATACTGAGACCCTTGGCCTGAGAACATAAATATGGTGGATGCAAGGTCTTCATGGATATCGGCCCATATGCCTTGCTCCTTCTTCCTTGAGTGAAGCAGGTGAATGGCCTCTTCTCTGCTACTGAATGCAAAAGCCTCTCTACAGCTGAGTTTGACTCTCCCTTTTTGCAAAGTAAAGGCCATATTAGAGAGATCTGTATCAGGTTGAGTTTCTAAATGGTTTGCTAGGCGGTCTCGCACTCTTTCGAGGGCTTTTTGGCTGTTGGCCGAATAGACCAATAGGTGATGGGGCCTGCTACCAGGGTCAACTGATAATTCGGGAGATTCTTCAAGAACCAAGTGAACATTTGTTCCCCCAATCCCGAAGGAGCTCACCCCTGCTCTTAAGGGCCTAGAAGGCGCGTCCCAATGCCGCAGGTGATTATTTACAAAAAAGGGACCCGTCTTAAAATCTATTCTAGGGTTGGGCTGAGTAAAATGAAGACTCGCAGGGATTTTCCTATGATAAAGGGATAGTACCGTCTTGATAAATCCTGCTACCCCCGCAGCAGAATCCAAATGCCCTATGTTCGACTTTACGGAACCTATGGCACAATACTTTGTATCAGATTCCCCGAATGCCTCTGTTAATGCCTGTACTTCTATAGGATCTCCTAGTTGAGTTCCTGTTCCATGGGTTTCAATATATGTGATACTTTCTGGGGCTACCTCAGCCATTTTATGGGCTTTCTTTATTACCTCTACTTGTCCATGAACACTAGGCGCCGTATACCCCACCTTATTGCTCCCATCATTATTCATTGCGGTTCCTTTTATGATAGCATAGATGTGGTCCTTATCTTCTATTGCATCCTGAAGGCGCTTCAAAACGACTACTCCAACTCCTTCTCCTCCTATGGTACCACTTGATTGAGCATCAAAGGGTCTACACCTCCCATCTTGGGAATTAATCAGACCCTTTCGGTATAGGTATCCTTTTCTTGCATAATTTTTTATCCTTACTCCCCCCGCCAAGGCCATGCTACACTCTCCTAACAACAAACTGTTGCATGCTTCGTGAATCACAGCAAGAGAAGACGAACAAGCTGTTTGTAAAAATACCGCAGGCCCCGTTAAATTTAACTTATAGGATATTTTAGAGCTCAGAAAGGTAATATTTCTCAAGTGAGAGGCTGAAAAATCATCGACCAATCCTTCTCTGTTCTTCTGAAAGGCGTACAACTCCCAGTTTACATTGGGAGATCCAGTAGCAAAAACCCCAACTTTTTCAGCATACTCCTTTTGGCTATACCCACTGTCCTCCAATGCTTCCCAGCAACATTCGTGAAATAGCCGGATTTGGGGATCCATTAGCTCTGCTTCATCCGGGAGGTATCCGAAAAATTCAGCATCAAAATTCATTTTATCTTCTACAAATGAATTTGATCTCACGTAGGAAGGATCCTCAAGTAGTTGCCTGGATTCCCCCTCCTGGAGTGCCTCCTCCTTGGAAAAATCAGTAATGCAGTCCTTTGCATTCACCAGATTCTGCCAAAATTCTGAGACAGAGTTGGCTTTGGGAAATTTACCCGATAAACCAATTACCGCAATTTCAAATCCGGTATATTCTTTCATGAAATTATACTGTGATGAAAATCCAATAGTGAGGGAGGAGCGCTAATTTGCCCTATCAAACAAAAGCTGGTAAAAATGTTAGTTCCTCGATCTGCCCAGCTTGGTCAAAATTTTGTTTTGCTGTTTCTTTTCTTTTTCCAAACTCGAGTCATCCTGGTCGATAGTGGGTCGACCTTTCTTACGAATAAATTCTGCAATGGAAGAGATAAATGGGTATTCAAAGATATTTGCCACCGAGAGCTGTGTACCAAAATGCTTATTGATTTTGTGTGCGACTTCTATAATATCAATGGAGTTTCCCCCGAGTTCAAAAAAATTGGTGTGAATCCCTATTTTAGTAGGCTCTATCTTCAATACATCTGACCATATTTTGATCAGGACTCGCTGGGTTTCATTACTAGGCTTTACATAATCAAGGTTTTGCTCGACTATCGGCTTGGGCAAAGCTTTTTTATCTAGCTTGCCTGTATTTGTCAAAGGAAGCGCGGGTAAGGAGACAAACCAATCGGGAACCATATATCCCGGTAGCCTTTCCTTCAAAAAGCGTTTGAGCTCGCCAGTGGGGATCTCTTCCCTTGAACTGTAGTAAGCGATTAGGCGCCCTTCCTTTTTAAGCACTGCGACATCTTTAATTGACTCGTTGGAGGCTATATGTTTTTCAATCTCGCTTAACTCAATTCTGTAGCCACGTACTTTTACTTGGGAATCTTTTCTTCCCAGGAATACGAGAGTTCCATCCTCTTGCCATTTAACTAAGTCTCCAGTTTTATAGACCCGATTCTCTGGTAGAGAGGAAGGGTTGATAAACTTTTTCTCTGTTAAATCATCATTCCCCAGGTATCCCCTAGCCAAACCGGCTCCAGCTATGAGTAACTCCCCACCTACTCCAATTGGACAAAGTTCCTCATTATTCCCAAGTACGTATAGCCGAGTGTTTTGAATGGGTTTTCCAATTGGAACCCTATGGTAAGGCTTTGAAAATATACACTCGTGATGTGTAACGGAAATGGTGGTCTCTGTAGGGCCGTAGAGATTGATCAATCGGGTCCCACAATTCTTGTGCAGGGTCTTGCCAAATCGGCTAATAATTTCTGCAGATAAGGATTCCCCTCCTGTGAAGACCACAGCCAAACTCTTCAATCGCTCATAATCAAAATCATCCTCTAAAACAGATAGAAAAGCATTGAGCATAGTTGGCACGAAGTGTATAGAACTCACGTTATACTCGGAAATGGTCCTTATAAGAGCCTGAGGGTCATTCTCTTCTCCAGGCCCCAGCAGGGCCAAGCTTGCCCCTGCTAGTGGCCACTGAAATAACTCCAATACGGAGGGATCAAAAACGATAGGCATTTTTAGCAAGGCCACTTGATCTTTCAACAACGGGTAGTTTTTCTGAATCCACAAAACTTGGTTTACCGCAGAGTGGTGTTCGATCATCACCCCTTTGGGTTTTCCAGTAGAGCCAGAAGTATAAATTACATAAGCCAAATCGCTTCCCTCTACCTGGATAATGGGTTTAGAGATTGGATAGGCTGAGAGTTGAGGGGAAAACTCGTCTAAATCCAGGATATTTAATTCTGGAGAGGCAGAACCCACATAGGCTGACCTAGAAATCAATACATTTAGGTTGGCATCCTCAATGATGACGTTCTGACGTTCCTTGGGATAGTTTGGGTCAATAGGAACATAGGCAGCTCCTGTTTTTAAAATGCCAAGAATACAAATTACCAACCATTCTTCCCTTTCTAACATAATCCCCACCAAGTCTCCCTTTTTAACCCCCATCTCTTCATGCAAGTAGGAAGCTACTCGCTCAGCACAGGTATCAAGGTCGGCATAGCTCTTCGTTTGATCTCTATATCGCAGTGCAATGCAATCCGACATCTCTTTCACCTTATTCTCAAATAGGCCGATGAGGGTCTGATCTTGGGGATAAGGGGTTTCAGTTTCGTTGAAAGCTCCCAGCAATTTCCCTTTCTCCTTTTCGGAGAGTATATCCATTTGAGAGATTGGCTGATCAGGATTGTCAAGAGCGGTTGAAATTAGGGATTTAAAATGGCCCATAAATCGAACAATGGTTTCTTTCTGAAAAAGTTCATCAGAGTAACCAAAGGAAAATAACAGTTTTCCATTTTGCTCTCTTCCAATTAAGGATAAATCAAACGTAGCAATTTTCTGTGGAGGCGTATATTTTTCTATTTCTATTCCTTCCAGTTCCAGGGGACTTTCCTCAAAATTTTGAAAGGCAAAAAGGATGTCAAATAAGGGATTATGGCTACTATCCCGATCTAACTTGAGATCGTCAAATAGCATTTGATAGGAGTAGGATTGATGATCGAAGCAAGCCAATACCTGTTCCTTGACCTGTGAAAGAAATTGCAATATACTCAAGTCCCTTCGAGGAAAATTCCTAAGGGGGAGGGTATTGACGAACATACCTACTACTTTGCTCAGTTCAATGTGATTCCTCCCAGAGATCGGTGTACCTACTACGATATCTTCTTGATTACTTATCTTACTCAAGAAAATGTTGTAAAGGGCCAAAAGTAGCATAAATAAGGTGAGCCCTTCTTCCTGTGCCATTTCCTTCAGTTTTTGCGTTTCCGCTTCTCCGATCTCAAAGGTGAGCTCACCCCCTGAGTAGCCCTTACTTTTCGGCCTCTTATAATCGTACGGAAGGTTGACTGTATCTGGTTGATGTTGAAACTGCTCGATCCAAAATGATTTTTGTTCTTCCAACAGTTTCTGATAAGAATCCTCATATTGCCAACAAGCGAAATCCTTGTACTGAAAATCAGGTTCTAACAGATCTTCTCCTCTATATAAAGACTGAAAATCCTGGACCATAACACTTTTGGACACCCCATCAGATACAATATGATGTGTATCGAGCATAAAAAGGTATTCCTCACTTGATACCTGAACCATTCCTGCCCTAATCAGAGGTCCTTGGGATAAGTCAAATGGTCTTACAAATCGGGTGATTATCGCGTCCCTATCCTCTTCAAAGGGATAGGTTTCCCATTCGAACTTGAATTCCTCCTCCACAAATTGTTGGGGGGCACCATTTACCAACCTAAAGCTCGTCCGCAAACTTTCATGCCTTTCTATAAGGGCCTTTACTGCCCAAGATAATTTGGCAGGATCCACTTCTCCCTTCAATTTATAAACAAGTGGCATGTTGTAAGAAATGGAGTCTGGATTCAACTGATGGATGAAATACAGCCGTTTCTGAATAAAGCTCAATGGATAAAATTCAGCTTCAGAGGCTCTTGATACGGGTACAACATCCTCTTGAGTCGTTTGCCCCAATCTAGGTTCTATCAACTTTTGGGAAGCTATAAAAGCTGCCAGATCCTTTACATTGGCGTGTTCAAACAGGTCGCTTATAGACAAAGAAATATTGAGCCTTTGCTTGATATAACCGATTATACGAAGCGCCTTGAGAGAATCTCCACCAATCGAGAAAAAGTCATCTTCTTTTCCTATCTCTTGATTGCCAAAGAACTCCCTCCACAAGGTTAGTAGGTTATCATCCAGTGGCCCATTTAGCAAAGATGCCTCTGCCGCTTTATCTGTACTTTTTTGATCTTGACCATTGGCACGTGTTAGACTCCCTTCTTCTCTTCCCAACTTATGTACCCATTGGTCCAGACGCGCATTAAAATCTCCAACTGAAATAATAACCTGGGAGACCTCCTGAAAGGATAATAATTGGTCTAGCACTCCTTCAAATTCTCGGGGCGTAATTCCCTTCCCACTTCCTCCAGTTAAGTTAAACCCATCAAAATTAACACTTGTCCACTTTGATTCCCTTGATTGATTCAAGGACTGGACAAAGTAATCCAAATAGGTATTGGCCGAAGCATAAGCTGTGAATCCCAATCCTCCGAGGAAACTTGCTATAGAGGAAGAACAAATACAAAAATCCAACTCCTTATTCTTCAGGATTTCTGCCAACACATGGGTTCCCAGAACCTTTGCCTCGAAATGGTCCCTAAAAATATCTTTTGATAATTCACTGATTTTATAGCTTGATTTCCGGTTGATAAGTCCTGCATTATGAAATACGCCGCAAATCTGCCCAAAGCGTCGTTCTGCTTCTGAGATTAATTTTCTCATTTCCTCCTCATTTGCGACATCGCATGAATGATAAAATACCTCATTTCCCGCCTGCTCCAATTCTTTGAGTCGCTCAATTTTGGTTTTCACCTCCTCTAACTCTGTATTCCCTAAAATATCAGTGGGTAATTGACGGTTTTCTGGGATAATGGTTCTTCCAATAAGAATTAATTTTGCCCGAGATTTTCGTTGGAGATATTTCGCAATGTGAAACCCCACCTCTCCCAATCCTCCTGTAACCAAATAGACTCCTCCTTTGCGCAGGGCTTGTTGGTTAATAGGAATTGGGGCTAGCGGGTCAAATATTTGGACCCATTTACGGCCATTTCTGACGGCTACAGTCGCGTGTTCGCTATTTGAAATAATATCCTTGAATGCCCCTTTCCAATTATCAGAATCCAAGCTAGATATATCGATATGTTTAGTGAAAAAGGTGGGATACTCTTGTGAAATAACTTTCAATAATCCGAGTGATAAACCTTGGATACAGGGACCATTTTCTGTCCCCAACAGATCTTGTAATCCACGTGTAAGTAGAACCAACTGAGCGTTCTTGAGCACGCCTTTTAAATGACCTCTCCGAACCAGATGCCACAAGCTAAAGAGGGAAGTATTTGCAGATTCAAGAAACGAAGCCATCCTAAAGGATATATCCTCTTGATGATCTATAGACCATAGATGAACAATCCGACCAGGGTTAAGCTCGTTTGCAAGCAGATGGTCATATAATTGATCATAATGTTCGGGAATTGACGGATTCAACTGGAAATTCCCATTGTCTTCCTCTACAAAAGAAGTACCCTTTCTTACACAAAGAACTTGTTCCCCTCTATCTTTAAGTAGGTCTACCAACTGATCCCCTTGCCCTCCATCATCAATAAATACGATACTAAGTAAGGAAGTGGGATTCGGTTCAGGGAGCGTAAGCGAAGGGACTTTCTTCCAACTGGGTATATAAAACCATTTAGCAATATCTTGCTCCCGCTTTAATTGGGAAGTAGTAGAAATCTGACTTATATCCCTTACAAAGCTGTCTATAGGATATTTATTGGGTTCAAATGAATACGTAGGTAAGGAGATTCTTCTTTTTTCTCCCTGTCTAAACAGGGATTCCCAAGTAGGGTTAATTCCATTGATATACAGTTTCCCTATAGCTTTAAGGAGGTAGTATCTATCATTTTTTTCATCTTTAGGATGTCTTATTAAATTTACAGTACGGTGCAGGCTATCCTTTGAAGCATGGGCTTCGACCAGCGAGCTAAGTATTTTATGAGGTCCAACTTCTGCAAATAGTACTTTGGGATATTCCTTCATGATCCCTTCAATTCCATCTGAGAACCTAACAGTTCTACGAAGGTGATTCGACCAATAGGCAGGATTTTTTATTTCCTCGAATGTCGCTCTTCTCCCAGTTAGGTTTGAAATGAAGGGGATTTGAGGAGGAGAAATTGTTAGTGTGCTGAAAAGTGATTCGAATTCTTCCAGAATTTCATCCATCATTGAGGAATGAAAAGCATGAGAACAACGAATCTCTGTGTTTTTATAGCCTTTTCTATCTAACACCTGTTTGAATTCCAGGATAGCTTCATGGTTCCCGGAAACTACGCAGGACGAAGTACTATTCGCAGCTGCCAAGGATACTTGGACGTGATCGTTTAAAAGTGGAAGGAGTTCCTCTTCTTTAATTAAGATTCCCAACATGGATCCGCTGGGTAAATTTTGCATCAACTCCCCTCTTTTCACAACTAACTTTAGTGCATCCTCAAGGGAAAATACTCCGCTTAAACAGGCTGCTGCATATTCCCCAATGCTATGTCCTATCATAACCTGTGGACGAATTCCCCATGACCAGAGCAATCTTGCCAAAGCGTATTCGACAATAAACAATATAGGTTGAGTATATTCGGTCTGGTGGACTCTTCCCAAGTCTCCTGTTTCCTGAACGGGAAAGGCTACAGGCTTTAAGTCCTTACCATTTATCTCCTTTACCAGCGCAAAACATTCGTCCACTATTTGTCGAAACAACTCTTCCTGTTCATACAAGTCGAGGAGCATATTGGGATATTGGGAGCCTTGCCCAGGAAACATCCAGACAAATAGTTGGCCATGGAGATTTCTGGCAGGTACCAAGTGATCAAGGGAATGTCCTTCTGCCAATTTTTGCCTCGCTTCCTCCCTACTTTTACAAACAACTACCGTCCTATAATCAAAGTGTGTACGACCTACAGACAACGTATAGGCTATACTTGAGAGCGGAACTTCTTGATCACGAGATAAAAAATCTTGAAATTTTCCTAGGTTATTTCTTAGGGACGCTTTTGTTTTGGCCGAGAAAACAAGCAGTTGATGATCCTCAAGTTCAGAGCTGCTAAGTGCATTAGGGGCTTCTTCTAAAATGACATGTCCATTTGTCCCTCCAATTCCAAAAGAACTCACTCCTGCTCGAAGAGGGGTCCCATTTCTCTTCCAATCTGTCAACGCATCATTCACGTAAAAGGGACTTTCCTCAATAGATAGGGAGGGATTAGGAACCTCATAGTGTAAGCTAGGCGGAATTTGTTTGTGTTTTAGGGCAAGAACCGTCTTAATGATCCCTGCAATTCCGGCCGCAGTATTCAAATGTCCAATATTTGTTTTCACGGACCCAATAGCGCATGAAGTGGGCTTTGCTCCTGAAAATGCCATCTTTAGGCCTTTGAGTTCAATGGGATCCCCCAAATACGTTCCTGTTCCATGGGATTCAACATAGGAAATTGTTTGAGGAGATACCTGCGCTTCCTTCAAAGCCATCTGGATCACCTTGGCTTGTCCCTCAGCACTTGGAGCCGTAAAGCCTATTTTTTGTAGACCGTCATTATTTGATGCACTTCCTTTTATAACGGCATGGATATTATCCCCATCCCGCAAAGCGTCTTCCATCTTTTTGAGAATAAGGATTCCGACCCCATTGCCTCCTACTGTACCTGCAGCATTCTCGTCAAATGCTCGGCAGTATCCATCTGGGGACAATATCATATCTTTCTGGTACACATATCCCTCCAAATCATGGAAGGTTAAGGAAACACCTCCTGTCATAGCCAACTTACAAGAACCATTGAGCAAGTCCTTCCGGGCTGTATCTATAGCGACAAGAGAGGTAGAGCAGGCAGTGAAGATATTCACACTAGGGCCCCTCAGGTTGAGTTTATAAGAAACCCAAGGACAGAGAAAATCCTTTGTAGAGAACGTGTAGGTAAGCCATTGATCCATCCAATTCTCAGGATTACTTTGATTAACCCTAGGGCTGTAATAAGGATTATATGATGCCCCCGCATACAACCCAATTTCTCCCTCATAACTCAGAGGTGCGTATCCTGAATCTTCCAGTGCCTCCCAACAACATTCTAAAAAAATCCGCATCTGTGGATCCATTTTCATCGCCTCCTCAGGGGTGAAATTAAAGAATGTGGAGTCAAATAATTCGTAGTCTTCCAAAATTCCCTTTGCCTTAATAATCCTGTGGAATTGGCCCTCTTCAATTTCTCTACTAATCGAATCTTTTCCTTCTTTGAGGTTTGCCCAAAACTCATTTGCATTGCGCGCACCTGGAAATCTGCACGCCATCCCAATAATGGCAATATCTGAGGGATTGTAGGCTTGGTTGGGGGCTTCATGTTTTACTTCTATCGTTGAGCTTTCTGTATTTATAGATTTATCGCTCTCAGTACTATTTTCGCTCTGGTCGATTGCTCTTTGCTCCGAAATAAAGGAGGCCAGACTTTCAATAGTGGGATAGGTGAATAAATCTGTCAGGGTGATAGAGCAGTTCAATTTTTTCACAATCCTACTGCTTGCCCTAATCAATTTGAGGGAATCCCCTCCTATTTCGAAAAAATTACGGTCAATACTGATCTCCTCTTTATTCAATAACTCTTTCCAGATTCCCAAGAGTATTTCTTCTATTTCATTAGAAGGGGATACCAAATTGGAGCTGCTACTAGTTTGTGGAAGAGGGAAAGCATTTCTGTCTAACTTCCCATTTGCATTCAATGGCATTTCATCCATTTTTATAAAATGAGAAGGCATCATGTACTCAGGCAGTTCCCCCAGAATATGATTTCTCATGGACTCTGAGGGGATTGCTGTATTTGCTGTATAGTAACAAACCAAAAAGGTATCTTCTTGATCCTGCTTAGCAAGAACCACTACCTCTTTGGTAGACTCATGTCTTGCAATGCACTTTTCGATCTCTCCTATTTCTACCCGATATCCCCTAATTTTTACTTGTCCATCGGCCCGTCCTAAAAATTCAATTCTACCATCTTTTGACCATTTTGCCAGATCACCCGTTTTGTACATGAGTTTTCCAGGCAAGAAAGGGTTATTGAGAAACTTTTCTTTAGTTAAGGAGGGTTGGCCTACATATCCACTTCCGACACCTTCTCCGCTAATGTATAATTCCCCTGCTGCGCCCAAAGGCACTAATTCCATTCTATTATTCAAAATGTAGCATTGGGTATTCGCAATGGGCTTTCCAATAGTCGGAGAATGCCTGTAAGAAGACATTGCATTACGTTCAATATATTGGGCAATTACCCCTATGGTAGTTTCTGTTGGACCATAGTGGTTAACTATTTTAATGTCCTCCGATATTTCAAAGGTCAACTCTACATCTTCTACGCGAATTTTCTCTCCCCCTAATACTAAGGTATCGAGAGAACGGATTTTCACAAAATCTGGATGCTCTACCAGCGTAGAATACAGAGACGGAGTCATTTTTAGGTAGGAAAGTTTGTGTGTCTCTACATATTCCAGCAGTCTACCTGGAGTTTTATATACTGTATCGGGTAAGATATGTAATTCTCCCCCAAAGAGAAGAGGTGGAAAAATACCCGAGAATCCTAGGTCAAAGGCAAAGGAGGTCACCAGAGCTGTACGCGCCGTTTGGGTAAGGGTTAAAAATTGATGAAACCAATGAGAATAATTTAGGAGGTTTTGCTGCGTGATCATCACCCCTTTTGGCTTCCCTGTAGTACCTGAGGTAAATATAAGATAAACCAAGTCCTGGGGGGTAATGGAAACATTGGGATTACGCTTATCCAGCTTGGAAAGCTCCACTTCATCGTAATCAAGGGTGGGAATGCCCTGAGGAAGCCGATCCTTAAAGTCAGTTGGCATTACCACTAGCTTACAGCCAGATTGTTCCAAAATAGTCTCTAGTCTCTTTTGGGGAAAACTCGAATCAATTGGCAAAAAGGCTGCACCAGATTTAATTATCCCTAACATTGCGATGACCAATTCAGCAGTTTGAGGAAACATTAACCCGACGATATCCTTCAACCCTATTCCTTTTTCGATTAGGGCATTAGCTACCTGATTTGCCTTTTCGTCTAATTCCTTGTAGGTGAATTGCTTATTGTTATAAACGAGAGCAGTTTTTGATGGATAAGAACCCACACAATCCTCAAATAGAGATAGTATACTTTGATGGTCGGGGAACCGTCTTTGCGTATTGTTAAATTTCTCTAGCAGTTGGATTTGGTCTTCCTTGGAAATCAAGGCAATTTTTTCCAATGAAATCGAAGGATCTTTTAATACTTGTTCCAATACTAGGGTAAAGTGGTAAGCAAGCGTATCTATATAGGCTGAATCAATAAATTGCGTTTTGTAGGTAAATACCAATTCCAACTTCTCTTTGAAAAAAGCGAGAATAACCAAGGGTACATGGGTATTTTCATAAATATTTTGCAAGGAAATATCCAACCCAGGTACCTGCTGGAGCATTTCCCAATCCATTGGATAATTTTCCACTGCAAATACCGAATCATAAAGCAGTTCACTCGACTTCAATCCCAAAATTTGATTGATCCTATACAAGGATGAATTATGATAGGCATTTCTTTCAATTAACTCTTCATTCACCCTTTTGGCAAGGTCAATAAACGAAGTACCCCTTTCGCTATGTATCCTAAGGGGAATTGTACTAATAAAATTTCCTATTACTTCATTCATTCCAGGGATAGAGGGATCCCGGGTAGATACAGTAGATCCGAATGCAACATCTGTAGAAGCACTATACTTTTGTAATAAAATTCCGTAAACGCTATACAGTATAGCTGCTTTTGTAATCTTATGTTTTTGGGAAAAACTACTTAGTGCCTCGTCAGAGATGGGGGTTTTCAGTTCTATTCTCACCACTTCTTCATTCGGCGTATGAGCGTCTTCCTTCTTATTAAAGTGAAGTTTAGGCTCAAAGGCTTCCAAGTAGTCTTTCCAATACATAGCTTCCTTTTCGGGAGAAGTATCAATATTCTGAATTCCTAGTTGAATTGCTTTGTAGGAAGGTTTGGGCTGGAGGTCTTCAAGGCCTTCAGACACTAATTGCCGGTAGTGCTGAAAAACTTCTCTGAGTAAAATGACATTGCTCCAGCCATCATATAAAATGTGATGATTTGTAAGATGTAGCGAATAATCTTCTTTCCCTATTTTAAGCAGTCGGATAATAAAAGGGGATTCCGTCAGGTCAAACCTATTGAAACGATCTGCATGCACAAGCAACTCTTCCTCATTAGCTTGTGCATCAATAGATACTTCACTGAAGTCATGATAGGAGAAATTTATAGGATGTTCCTTGAGAATAATCTGAATAGGTTTTGCAATTTCTTCCCACCTAAAGACAGATCGCAACACTTCGTTTTGGGATTGAACAACCTGGAATGATTGCTTGAGCAATTCTACGTTCAGCTTGCCTTGTATCGAGAAAGACATTTGAACGGTATACAGATTGGACTTATCCGATTTTAAATAGTGGTATAGCATACCTTGTTGAACAATTCTTAGTTCATAGATATCCTGCACATCCGATTTTTTGATCTTCTTAGCCATATCTAACCTAAAAAATGGTGGATACTGTGAGCGTTTTTTACCCTTAAACTGCTGAAGGAAAATGAGTGGTTTCTTAGAGCCTTACTCCGTATAAGTTCTTGCCATCCCTACCAAAATTTTTCGGGAACCTTCAAAGGGTTCTCTTCCATGTGTATACAGCATATTGTCTAGCAAAAGGAGATCATTTTGCTCCCAATCAAAAGAAAACTTGGTCTCTTCATAGATTTTCCTGATCTCGGCTAGACCACTCTCGTCTATTGGGCTTCCATCACCAAAATAGGTATTTCTAGGAAGGTATTCCTCTCCTAACATCATGAGAAGACTCTCCTTTAACTCTTCATCCAAAGAACTCACATGGAACAAATGAGCTTGGTTAAACCACACTTTCTCATTTGTCACAGGATGATAAAGGGATGCATTGTTGATTTGTTTGGTACGCAATCCTCTTTCGGTCCACTCCCATTTAATGTTATTTGCTACACAATAGGCTTCGACTTCTTTCTTTTCTTGGGTCTGAAAAACCTCTTGCCATGGGAGATCGATGTTTGAATAATTCCGTACATACATTATTTTTTTTCGCTCGAATTCCTCCCTGATCTCTATAGGAATTTTCTTATAGATACTCCTACTATCAGAAATAGGTGTATTACCCTGTTTAGAAGCAGGTTGTACGCACAAAAATCCAATTCTCAAGGGCCATACATTTGAATATGATTTCTCATTGTGTTGTGGAATCGACTCACTGGAAGGGAATTCAGTTGCCGTATATACTTTTTTACCTAACTCTGTTCGAGGAGTAGACCTATATGTATAAGAGATAAGCTCTTCTCCAAATAAGCTAGATAGGGTTTCCCCAAATTGTTCTTCTTGGATATTCACCCCTCTGATAAGAAGGGCTCCGTGGGTAGATAAATGCGTATCTATTTCCTCTCTGTACACCTCAGGCCATCCCAACATAAAGTCTGGGTCTTCTGACACATTAAACATCATCTTAACCCCATTTATAGGTTCTAACCTATCAAAAGGTATGCGGGTAATACGGTTGTTAATATTCATGTGATAACGGATAACAAAGTTGAGCCTGGAGTAATATTCCTCCAGGAAAAATGAAAACACCCTAAATTGACAAGGCGCTTTATATAGGATTTGATTGTGCGAGTTTCTCTTCTCCAAGGGTTTTACAGACCCGTTCTACCACTTGCCTAGTTACCTCATTTATGAAAAAATGTCCCCCATTGAAGTAATACATATTACAGATTTTCGTGGTGTGCTTTGCCCAACCATGGCATTCTTCAGCACTCAAATCATCCTCTTTTCCCAATAAAATGGAAATGTTAGTACGAAAGGGCGATATCTCTGAAACAAGTTCCTCTGTCTCGGCAATTTTAAAATCATTTTTAAGACCTGGGAGGAAGGTCTCCACTAGTTCAGGAGTACTAAAAAATTCTTCTGGAGTCCCACCCAATTCTAAGACCTCCTCTTTAAATTCTTCATCATCCATAAGATGATATTTCTTCTTGTCTTCCCGTTCTAGATGGGGGGCATTGTTTCCAGAGAAAAAAAGATGCAGGGGAGCCGGTAGATTATTACGCCTCAATTTTTGAGCAAGTTTGTAGGCTATTATACTCCCCATACTGTGCCCAAACAGTGCGTATGGGTGATGACCTATCATTCCTACAACTATTTGGTAAACATCCTCCACGGCTTGATCAATATGCCCATATGGCTCATCAAAGAGTCGTTTTCCCCTACCCGCTAATTCAACGGGAATTATTTCCACATCCATTTGGGCGTATTTTTTCCATTTATTGTAAATCACCGCAGAACCTCCAGCATATGGAAAACAAAATAGCTTAACCCTATTCATAAAAAAGTGTATTTAGGTGGACCTTCTTAATTCCTCCGAAAACCGTTATGGTTTACTCAAAAAGTGCATCTAATTCCTCCTGATTTAATGTGATCGTATCAAAATCAGAGGGAGCTAAGTATACATAATCCTCCCCTAGAAGATGATCGATTACTTGTAAAAGATTGATTATAAAGGAATCTGCTAGTTGGGCAATTAAGTGTTGTTCAAAATCCTTTGCGCTATAACAAATCTCAAGCCCCAACTTTCTGTTCACAATCATCACATTAAATTCCAATTTTGTGGTAAAGTGATTATTTTCATCCTGGTCAAAACCTGTATCCCTATGGATATATGAGAATAGTTCGTTATCAAATTCCTGGTCAAATCGACCTAAGTAGTTAAATCTGATTTCTGGATTTTTTCCTGCACTCAAACGGCTTCTTTTTCTCATATATTTTTGGATTCCATATCCCATCCCATGATTGGGTACCTCCATTAACTGCTTTTTGATGTGCAATATCTGATCTTTAATTGAAGCTCCTTGAAACCAAATTTTTACAGGAAACATATTTGTAAACCACCCAACGGTGCGGCTTATATTGATCCCTGACAAATGTCTCCCATGATTCTCATTCTCTAACAGGAAATAATCTCCATCTATCCAATCCCTTAAGCTTAAGGTAAGCGAAGTGAGTAGTACGATAGAAATATCTAAGTTGAAAGACCTATTCAATTGTTTTGTTAAAAAAGTCGTCTGTGCTTCATTTATTTCTCTGAATTCTTTGGCAAGGAATTGTATCCTCTTATCAGATTTCGATGACTTAAATCGGAGGGAAAAAGAATCCTCTTCTATTGATTCCCAATGGGATAATTCCTCCGAATCGAAGTTAAACTCAGCATATTCTGAAAGAAAATTCCCCCAATCTTTTAAAGAGGCAGTTTTCCGAGGAAGCCGGATCGCCAAGTTTTGTTCCACAAGGGTATACGCAGTGTATAAATCTTCTAACAGAATTCTCCATGAAATTCCATCCATTACCAAGTGGTGCGCAGTAATAAAAATATATCGGGGAGAACCATTGTGTTGAATTACTGCCATTTTTATTAATAGACTCTCATTGAGATCAAACTCACTTTTTACTTCGGTAAACAATTCAGGTAATTCTTCGTCACTTTGTATTGTAAATATGCTTACAGAGTGATCTGTATGAATATGTTTTGGGTTGAAAAATAACTTTTTATTAATAGGATCAAGGTTCAGTCTAAGGCCGTCATGATGGGTAACAATAATATTCCATGCTTTCTCGAGCTTCTGAAAATCAATAGGTTTATTCAATCTCAACAGTATGGATTGGTTGAAAAAAGCTTCATTTTCAAATTCCTGAGAGAAAAACCAGGAAATAATTGGCCAAGGGCTCAAAAATCCTTTTTCCATCCCCTGGTTTATTTGCTGAAGTTCCGCATTGAAATGAGCGTGCTCACCTATCAGCTCAATGGTATGAAAGGTAAGGATGTCCTTTACTTGAATAGATATACCCCTTTCATGTAACCTAGAAGCAATTTGAACCGCTTTTATGGAATCTCCTCCTAATTCATAGAAGTTATCACCACTGCTTATATTTTTCTCTCCCAGGACTTCTTCCCAAACTTCTATTGATACTCTCTCAATTTCAGCCTGGGCGTCAGAACGATTATAGCTGTTAAATTCTTTTGCTATCACTCCTTCCAAAGCCCCTTTATCTACCTTGCCATTTTGTGTTAAGGGAATTTCATCCACAAAGTATAATTGAGAGGGAATCATATAATAAGGAAGCCTGTTTGCCAAAAATTGCTTTACCCCTTTCACATCCCATTCCTCTGTTCTATTAGGCCTTACATATGCTTTGAGGTATTTCTCTTTCTGTGCATTCTCCCCCAGGGTTAGAATAGCCTCATGGATTGCGGGATGATTGCAAAGCTGCTTCTCTATTTCTGCTAACTCGATTCGAAATCCGTTGATTTTGATTTGATTATCCTTGCGCCCTATGTATTCAATGGTTCCACTGGGGTGCAGGCGAACTACATCTCCGGTTTTGTACATTTTTTGACCATGTGCAAAGGGGTTAGAAATAAATTTCTGATTAGATAGTTTTTCATTTAGTAAATACCCTTCAGCTAGGCCCTCTCCAGAGATGTACAGTTCCCCTTTCGCCCCCAGTGGAACAGGCTTGAGCATAGAATCAAGAACATAAATTTGGGTGTTGTAAATAGGCTTCCCAATCGGCACACTGGAATAATGATCTGTAAAATCGAATTTATAAATCATGCATCCTACTGTGGCTTCTGTTGGTCCATACTCATTATATATTTCTATATTTGAATCAAATAGTTCATAGATATCCTGTGCCAGTTTTTGTTCTAATCGTTCTCCTCCTACGATCAACCTTTTCACTCTACTCTGTTTGAAGAATGTCTCAGGAAAGTTGTTTCGGAGGAGTCGTAGGTGGGAAGGAGTAAGCTTAATAAGACCAGACTTATTTTCTTCAAATACCCTTGGAATTAACGTTGTTCCATCTTTCTGATCTTCGTAGACTATTATGCTGTTTCCTGTGTATAAGGGTAAAAACAGAGAGGTAACAGTCATATCAAAAGAAATAGATCCAAATAAAGGGAGATCTATTTGCTCACCTTGGATATATTGCTTAGCCGCCCAATGGATATAGTTATTGAGCGCACGATGGGAAATCATTACCCCTTTCGGCTGGCCAGAAGTACCAGAGGTATAAATAATGTAGGCTAAGTCCTGTGGAGCATTTACAGGTTCTATGGACAAAGGACGATCCTCATACTGCTCCTTATCAACAATAATTTGGGCAATTTCTAGTTCGCCTACTGCTTTTGGAATTGGACCAGATTGGCTTGACGCGTTTATGAGCACCATTTCTGTTCCGCTATCCTGAAGCATGTATTTTGCTCGCTCGATGGGTGTATTGGTTGCAATAGGGATGTAGCAAGCTCCTACTTTTAATATCCCCAGTATGCTAGAAATTAGCTCTGGACTTCGATCCATCCAAATAGCTACTTTCATTCCAGGAATTACTCCCCTTTCTTGTAATTTTGCTGCAAGATGAAGGGCGGATTTATCTAGTTGACTGTAGGTTACTTCCTCCCCATTATACTCAACTGCTACTTTCTCGGGAAAGGCTTTCGCTTGCTCCTCAATGATAATGTGTATTGCCTTTTCCCGTTGAAATGGATAGTCTGTAGAATTCAGGCCCTGCCAAAATCTCTGACTCTCTTCTACCTTCATTAAGGAGTACTCCCACACCTTCTTGTTAGGATTGGCAATAACTTTTTCTATTAAGTCTTGAAAGTAGTTAGCCGCTAAGGAGATAGTTTCCGATTGAAACAAACTGGTCGCATATTCAATAGTAAAGAGAAGGAATTCTTTCTCTTCAAAGAACTCAATGGAAAAATCAAATTTAGCAGTTCCTGGATCAAAGAAATACCTTGTGTACCGGATGTCGTTATTCTCTTCTTTAAGTTCAAAATTTTGATAGATAAACATGGTATCAAAAAGGGGATTTCGACTTACGTCTCTTCTTTTCCCAATTCTTGAAACCATGGTATCATAAGGATAGTCTTGGTTATTAAATGCCTCAAGCAGGTTGTTATGAATAGCTTCAGCAAATTCCAGAAAGGTAATATCAAATTGTATGTGACTTCGTATGGGAAGATTATTAACAAACATCCCCTGCATATTCTGTAAGTTGGGATGTCTCCTTCCACTCACGGGGATTCCAACCAAAAATTCATTCTGTTGTGTAAATTTGGCTAAAAATAGATTGTACACCGCGAATAGTATGGTGTGGAGAGACTTCTTATGAGTTTTAGCAAAATCTTTAAGCACTTGGGTTTGCTCTTTATCGATTAAAAATTCTCGTTTTTTCCCCTTAGTATTAAACACTCCAGACCGGTTAACATCTATGGGTAAGTCTAATATAGGTAGCTCTCCCGATAGGTAACTCTCCCAAAAGGTTGCTTGCTTTTCCATTTCCTGAGTTTTCTGACGGGCCTCTAACCAAGCAACATAATCCTTAAATTGAATTGATAAATCAGGGACTGATTGTCCTTTGTACAGGGCAAAAAGCTCCTGTATCAACTGACCCAAAGAGGTGCCATCGGAAATGATGTGATGTACATCTAGGAATAGAATGTGTTCATCTTCCGAAATTTGAATCAGGGTGGATCTTATCAAGGGGGATTGAAACAAATTAAATGGCTGGATCAATCCGCTAAGGACATCATTAAGATCTTCCCAGGAACTGATAAGGTAATCTAGGTTGAAGGCTTGCTGGGCTTGAATGGAATAGCTAGGTATCGGAGTCTCATGAAATACAGCTCGAAATACATCGTGTCTCTGTAGGAGTAATTGAAAGCAAGATTCCAGCCTTTCTTTATCAATTGCACCACTAAGGTGGAAAGCAACTGGTATGTTATAGGTTGTTTCCTTTTTATCCAGAATCCAAGCATAAAATAGCCTTTTTTGAGCTGGGGTCAGCGGGATACGATCTTTGTCAGAAGATCGAAGAATTGGGGATAATGGGACTTTCCTCATCAAGGGAATTAACCGAGAAAGCTCTTTTATCGACTGGTTTTCGTTGAGGCAATCCCAGGTTAACTCAACTGAAAACTCCTCCTGGACCTTCATCATAAGCTCTGCAGCCTTTAAAGAATTTCCTCCTGAGCTAAAAAATGCTTCCTCCAATCCGATATCTTCCCGCTGCAGAAGGTCTTGCCAAATTGTAAGTAATTCACTCTCAATTTCACTTTGGGGCAGATTCCTCTGGTTTTTTTGTACACTTTCACCTGCTAAGTGTAGCTCAAGACTTCTTTCTACTTCTTCAAAATCTCCTCTTGTATACTGATCTAAAAGTTTAAATCTTTGGAGTTTACCGCTTGTAGTTTTAGGAATTTTCTTGACAGGTAAAATTTTATCTAGGCCAAATCCTAATTGGGTGTTGATTTGCTTATTTATCTTTCTAGCTAAGTCTAGGAATTTACCAAGGTCTCCCCTCCAAAATAAAAATCCAACGATCTCTTCTTGCTTGAAGTGGCCATAACTATTCCCTATTACGATAAATTTGTTGAGCTCAACCCCCTCCACCGAGGTGGCAATATGTTCGATTCCATGGGGATAATAGTTTTGCCCATTAACAAAAATTATTTCCTTTGACCTGCCTGTTATGTAGAGATTTCCCCTGTCTAAGAATCCTAAATCTCCTGTATCCATCCACCCATCTTCCGAAAGGACGCGTTCGCTAGCTTCCCTATTGTTATAATATCCCGAAGAAACATTCTTTCCTTTTATTTGAATATGGCCTACTAGGTGATCTCCAACTGGCTTCCCCGTATTCCCGACAATCCTAAGGGAACAATATGGAACTACTTTTCCCACGTTGACGTGAGGAACTCCGTCCTCTCTTTCAGGTTTTTCTACTACTTTGTCTCCCACGCCCAGTATTCCCCTTTCTACAGAAAAGCTCGATACTTCATTTGACAAATTACTTATAGAAACTGCTAAACTCGCCTCTGCTAGTCCATATACCGGGCACATCGCATTTGCAGCCAGTCCATATTGAGAAGCCCATTCTAAAAATTCCTTGCATAAAGAAGTAGATATAGGTTCCGCTCCATTATACAGAATCCGGACGTTAGACAAATCCCATGAAAACTGAGAGCCTCGGCAATGCTTCAGAACATAATGATAACCGAAATTAGGAGAGGATATAACTGAAACTTTGTGTTCACTTGCTTTAGACAACCAAATTGATGGCCTCCTGACAAATAATTGCGTTGGTATGATATAATGATCTATTCCCTTAAATAAAGGATTGAGATGAAAACCGATGAGTCCCATATCATGGGTTAACGGCATCCAGCTTAAAAGGGAATCTTTTTCTGAGTATTCAGCAGCGAGGCTAATTGCCTCAATGTTTGTAAGCAGGTTTCTATGTGTAAGAATTATCCCCTTGGGATCTCCCGTTGATCCAGAAGAAAATTGAATAAAAGCAATATCATTAGGATGAACTAAGGCAATTTGCCCATTCCCTTTTTCTGCGTATATATCCTTACCATACAAGACCTTCTCTTCAAGTAGCGCTAATGAATCTTCCATACCTTTTTTACCGGCAAAGACTTCTATTTTAGCATAAAGCTTTTCTGAGGTAATGAGATATGGGTTATTTAAAACGGCGGCAACTTTGAATAGCTTGAGTTTTGAATCCTCATTCTTACCTATTGAAAGCGGAACAGGAATAATCCCTCCCAGGATGCAGGCCCAAAAAACTGCAATAAATGTATTATTATCCTCGACTTGGAAAATAAGTTCGTCTTTGGGTCCTAGGCCTTTGGATTGAAGAAAGCCAAGAACTGATTGGGCCGACTCAAAAAGTTCTCTATAGGAAAGAAATTCTTCCATATTTTCCCCTCCAATAAAAGTAAGTCCCTTACTTTTAATTCGGCTTCTTTGGACGAGTAACTCGATAAGGGTATTGGGATGCATACCTACCAATTTTTGTTTAGAAAGCATCAAAAAACAGATGATTCGGTTTAACGCAAAATCGTTATTTTGTTTACCAGGAAGAATTAATGGAATGGTGGAATTAAAATTGAAGCAGAAAAATTACTAGAAGTTAACCTTCTCTATTCTCATATTTTCCTTCATTATTTTGTGATCTGCAGCTAGATGTGTTATGTATCCTTCCTTTAATAGTAAGGGGTAAAGGAACCACGGATTTCTTTGGACCCAACCTTTGTTTCCCATGGCTCTTACCTCCGTTAGGGGAACATACATACCTCTTCCGTCTGCCTTGATTAACGATTCCTTTTGGGTCCATAAAGAAAAAAAAGCGTGCATAGGATTGGAGGACTGGGATATATTCCTCAGCTCAACTGGCGAGAACACTTGGCCAAACTCTTCGATGTTAACTTCTGTTATAGCCTCGATATCTATTCCAATTCGCCCTTCTGTCGTTCCTACAGCAACTACCATATTGTGGGAGTGTGATATATTGAAATCAACTTCTCCCTTTAAATAGGGCCTCTTATAGGGAGTCTGTTGAATGTGCAGTATGGCATTATCCGGTTGACCCAGGCAATTCAATACCCTTTTCAACAAGAGTTTTCCAAATAAGCACAATTGTGCATCTCTCGGAAACTTGTACTTCAGTACTTCTTGCTGATATTCAGGAGGTAATAGGTCTAGAAAAGTGGAGACCACACTAGGATCATTCGGCGCATTTAAGTAGGTATATTTTACCCATATTTCCAACTTAGGCTTTTATTAGAACGTTCTCTTCTCTGGCGACCTCTTTCAGATGATGTTTGGAAATATCGATCGATACTGCCTGTCCGAGTGCCAAAATTTGGATGATGAGACGACTTTTGCCTTTTATTTCCTTGATTGTGCCTTCTACACCTTTCAAAGGCCCATGTTCTACTCTGACCAAAGAACCTACTCTCGGGACAAAGTCCTCATGTTGTATTGGGATATTTCCTTCGATTAGCTTTCGGATAGACTCTATCTGGGGATCTGGAATTCTACAAAATTTCCCTTCAAAAGAAACGATCCGTACCAGTTCTCTAATCCTAAGTAGCTCATATAAAGAGTTTCGAGTTGCGTATACAAATACATAAGAAGGAAATAGGGGGACTTCGACTTTCCTCTTCCTATCGCTCCACTGTCTTACTACTTTGCATAGAGGCAGGAAAACTTCAACTCCCTTTAACTCTATTTCTCTAAATACCTTTCTCTCAGCTTTTGGATAGGTATATCCCGCATACCAACCTGAATAACAAATCGAATTTGACATTCCTTATCTGTGTTTATTCTACAGGTAAATCAATCATTTAAATTCCTTCTATGGCTTCGCCCACGTAAGTCCCATATGTTCATTATTGGAACTACTTTCCCAGTCGACTTTTTGAAGTCGTTCAAAAAATAGGTTAATACAAAAATTGAAAATAAGGGACTTACGATGTGGGCAATTTCACCAAGGTTACCATTATACTAAAAAATGGTAGTCGGGGGGCAAGTTTCAGTGTAACGAATTCTAGCTTTCGGATCACTTTTCGTGGATTTAACTGCATTTAATACCAAAACTGTTTTACTTTGCAGTTGCAGTGGCTTTTTTAAATCATTTAATTTCTTCATGGTTTTGAGGGTTAATTGTTTGTTTTCTTAATAATCCTCAATTATCAATAGATAGAAAAAATTTTTACACCAACCATCTATTTCCTAAGACTAATTCATTATTGGCTATTGAAAATAATTGGTATAAGGAAAAGCTCATTAGATATGGAGCAAACTACATTTAATATAAAAAAACTATAGATAATAAGCTATTGGAGTATATTTCTATATGGCAAAAACGATTCTTATACATGCGGGAATTTGGATAGTATACATATTTTTCCAAGTGATCACCTATCCTCCTTCAGGGAGTGATATCTGGATGCAGATCGTAGATATCGGAAGCTCATTCTCTAGCTTTATAGCGATATTCTATATCAATGCACTATTCATTCTTCCAAAATTTCTTAATCCTGTCCGGATTTTTAGCTTAGTCCTATCTCAACTTACCCTCTTTGGGCTTTTCCTAGGTTTTCATTATCTAAAATATTATTATTTCCTTCCTCAGATTGATGCTGAAAACTTTGGAAAGATTCCCCTGTCCTCATTTACACCTCCGTTTATTAGAATATATATTTATTATAGCCTGTTTGGGGTTGGGTATTGGGCACTCTATAACTATTTGGAGAAAGAAAAGAGAAACAATGAGCTAGAAAAGAACTTATTAGAGGCAGAATTATCTTATCTGAAATATCAATTTAATCCTCATTTCTTGTATAATTCTTTAAGCTTAATTCATTCCAAAGCCTATCCTCTCTCTGAAGAACTTTCTTCCTCAGTACTCTTGTTAGCTAAGATCATGAGATATGCCTTACAGGGCAAACCGGGAGAACGAGTGCCATTAGTCCAGGAAATACAATACTTAGAGAATTTTATCGAATTGCATAGGATGCGATTTAGTAGTAATTTCTTTGTTGAGTTCCTTAAGGAAGGAAAAGCTGAGGGAAAATATGTTATTTCACTCATATTCATTTCCTTAGTAGAAAACGCTTTTAAACACGGGCAGATTAATAATCCAGATTCTCCTATAATCATTGAGATCAAAATTGGGGATGACTGGTTAAAATTTCATACAAAAAACAGTAAGAATAAAGGAATTAAGGATCCTTCAACGGGCATTGGACTAGCAAACATTAAAAGGAGATTAGATTTACTTTATAGAAATAACTACAAACTAAAAATATATGATGAGGAAGATATATTTCGAACCGAATTGATTATCCACAACATCAAATCCTTATGATCACCTGCATAATAGTAGACGATGAACAACACGCAATTGATATTCTTATTGAATACATTAGAAAAACACCCTTTTTAAACCTAATACATACAACATCTAATCCCATAGAAGCTCTTACATTTATTCAAAACAACGAAATTGACCTGGTTTTTCTGGATATTCAGATGCCGGATTTAACTGGAATCCAATTTCTAAAAATCATAGGAAATAGATGTAAATTTATCCTCACTACTGCCTACACTGAATATGCCATTGAAGGATATGAATATGCGGTAATTGACTACTTACTCAAACCATTTTCTTTTGAGCGCTTTCTGACCGCAACACAAAAGGCCTTAAATTCTACTGCCGTACGCCCAGCTGAACTTAGTCCAGAAACCCCATCGAAGGATTTTGTCCTAGTAAAAGCTGGGGTAAAGGGACGTATGATCAAAATTAGCCTAGACAAAATTATCTATATTGAAGGGTTGAAAAATTATGTTTCTATTATCACCCCAACAGAAACCATAATAGCCTATTTAAATATTAAGGATTTAGAGAAGGAGCTTCCCTCCCAAAACTTCATAAGAATCCACAAGTCTTACATTGTGGCCATAGATAAGATTCAGGCGATTGATGGGAACCAAATAATTTTGGAAGAAACCAAAAAGAAAGACTCTGTAGTTCCCATTGGAGGGACTTACAAAAATGCCTTTTTCACCTTACTTAAAGAGAAGATTCTGGGCGAAAAACGCAAATCCAATGACAAAAGTGAATAAATAAGCTTCCCCCTGCTCAGTTGGTCCCCCCTCTTGCCACCTTTGATCGATAGTATCGGTACATGTAGTAGTAGGTACTTAATTCATGAAGTCTTTGATTTGCCGGAATTAGGCGATTTAGAGACATATGGATAAAGCTATTTGCTAGATTTAATAAGGGAACCTCCAACTCTTTCAAACGATGCATCTCCTTCAATTTTGAAATTTTTTCCTGAAAATCTATTGAGCGTCGATACCCAATCGTCTCAGTAAATGGGTAGGAAGAATCCTGATTTTCAAGAATCCGCCTTATCTCATTCCCAAATACCCTAAATTTTTTATCCAGATCGATTTTATCGCGTTTTTTAATGTTAAACTCTTGAAAAAACTTATCCTTTGAGGTCTCCATTAGCTTAACTTTCTCATTTATTGGAAAATCTAGTTGATTCATCCAGTCGTCAATGAGCAAGAAACTTGCAAGCCATCGGTTCTCCTCCTGATCACCCTCAAACGTTTTTTCAATTATGGATAAAATGTTTTCACTATCGTCATAAAATAATGACTCCACCAGTTCAATTGTATTTCCACCATACCTTCCTACTTCCCGTTGATAGGTAACTAGCTGGGTTTTCCAAATGATTCCAGCGTTTTCAGACTTAGCTAAGTGGCTTTGAATGAGGTTTATAGCCGTACCACTCAATGTGATATCTTTAATATGAAACCTTACCCTAAGATGCCATTCTGGATCTCCATATCGTACAAAAAACCATTTATCGATGAGGTCCTGCTGAATTAGTTCTTCTTTAATGGGTTCAATAACCTGCAAGAGAATATTATCTGCGGACCGAAATCCACAATACAATTTATAATACAACCATTCTGAACCTGGAGGAAATTTTTGAACTACACTTTTGTTTTCTTCGGCCTTCTTTAAGGGATTAATTTCTTTTCTCTTGGGCTTTATGGTTTTATGAAAAACGGAAGCCACCAGTTGGTGGCTAAATTTATTGCCCAGTAAATCTTCTACACGGACATTTTCGTCAAATAAGAATTCCTTCAGTACAACCCTTTTCATTCCCTTAATACTAGATATAAAGGTCTGAACTGAAAAAAGTTCCTCCGTATTTACCAATAATTCGTTGTCACCTTCTACTAAACAAAAAAACTGAGGTAAATTCCAAACTTCCCTAAATTGCTCTATCCGACTACTAAGCGAACTTTGATCAGAGCTTATCAATGGGGCCAAATCGCTTTTGTCAAGTCGCCAAGTGGCTCTATGTAAGATAACTCGCTTACTTATTACCCTAGGAAAAAACTTTGTCAGCAAAGTAATATCTCCCCAATTGAATGAAAAGTCAGTCCGTAAGCCTTGAGACTGTAAATCGCATAAGAACCTAAAGGTGGGTAAAGGAGACAAATGGAAATTAAAGGCGGTACTAAACCTAGGTATAACTTCCTTCTTTAATCGCGAAGATCTCAAGGCGATTCGTCCATTAGAAATTCGAATGAACAGGTCATCTAATGGGATCTGGAATGAATGGGGAACGGATGCACTTCCCAGAAGAGGAATTTCATATTTTGCCCAACCTTTCCTTTGGACAACATTCCCCATTCTAGGTTGTGGGAGATGGACGATCTCAGCTACAATTGCCTGAGGGAATAACTCTTCCTCTTTCCTTGCAATCGCTTGAATTATATCAGCAATTCCAGCATTAAGATGAGAGAACCTTCCTAACAGGTTCATAGCGCTTATTCCCCCAACACTCTCTAAATAAATGCATCCGTCAGAATCATCTACCATTCGAAAGATCATAGAGACTGAGCTAGGAATATCATCCCATGAAACCTCCATTTTGGCTATATCACCTTCTGTAAGTTCAATGGTATATTGGTTATTTTCTTTCGCCACAATCAACTTTTCCCAGAGTAACCTTTGGGGTTGAGTCCATTCTAAATTGGCAAACTGATTTACGCTGGAATTTGAAAGTTGTATGCCTTCAACTAAGGGAGTAGAGAACAAGGGATTTGAAACGGGGTATCCAATTCCCGATTCAGCATCCAAAACCTCCACTAATGGCATTTCTTCTTCTCCATATCGTATTAAGTATCTTTTGGCAAAATAATGTAGATTAGTATGGTTACCCTTAACTGAAAGAGCATTCAAAACTTCCCAAGCATCCACTAAATAGGTTTGAATATCCATATTCACCTCATTCCGTTGAATGCCTTTGACTAAATCCGCTTGAAATATTCTGTTTTCCTTTAAGGGTATGCCAATATCTTCTAAACTAGAAATAATTTCCCCATAAGAACCTGTTGAATTTACAACCCTATTATCAAGTTCTTCTAACATCTGTTCTACGTTTTTTAAAATACTAAGTGTGCTCTTGGAGACAGAGGTTGGGTCAGGGGAATTGATGCGTTCGAGGATCCGGCAAATTCTCTTGAAGTAGGACTCACCCGTTACATTAGGAAGCAGTTCACTGCCTAATATCTGGGAATCAATCATACTATCTACATACTCTTCAGCCACTTGCCTCGTAATATCCATTTTTACAAGGTGTCCGATAAGATCATGCCGAGTGGAACCTATCGTACTAAACTCCAGTAGGGAATCCAGAAATCGAGTTCTTGTTACAGAACTAATTTGGTAAAGTCTCTCTCCTTTGTTGTTATTAGAGAAGTATACGAAACGAATTTCATCTCCAGAGTTGTATAGACTCGAATTAGGAAAAAAGAGTAATTCATTCTTTATCTCTGGTTGCTTTTCCAAATATTCCCCTAGTTCACAAAGAAAACTCATGTCCAATCGGGTAATACGTGTATCGATTTCAGGATCAAATTGAATATGAGATACATTCTTAGACCATTTAACAATGGAACACCCAGCAAATAAACCAAAGGGAGTACTTCTACTTTGCATCCTGGAAAAATATTTTGCTAAGGTGAACTTTAGTTTTTCTTCTTCAGCAGTATTGTTGAGATTGCCCTCAGTCCACTTTGTAACTTTCTTATATAAGTTGGGAGAAGCTAGATAAAGGGCCTCTTTGAAAGCATCATTTGACAAAAATTCCAATAATACCTCCTCAGTACACCCTGTTTTACAACCCATGTAAGGAGACCGAACAATGAATTCAGGATGAAAGTAAAAATTATTTCTCATTTATAAAGATTTCGCAAGTAAGTATTATGCACATAGTATAACTTTATCATTTTTAAAAAAATCAAATATGCATATTACCTTTCATCTTTGTGCAAAGATTGAAAGATTCTATTTTCAGATACAATACTTATTGAAATGTTATATATAAGCCCCAAAAAGGCTAATTCTAAATATGAATAGCCCTGAATTGAAAAATAATGGAAGTTAGAGTAAAATGGCCTTTGACCAGGATAAATTTTCTTTTGAAATAAAGGATAGGAAGGTTAAACCTACTCCTCCCAGGCCTTCGAGGAAATCCTCTGAAAAGTTATCTAACTGCGGATTTTCATAGAGGTAAAGCAGGGTCTGCTCTAGCCAATATTCATACCCCTGATAATAGCTTTTTAATCCGCTTATGTCATAAAGGGTTTTATAGAATTGTGCAAGGCCAGCAGTACCATGGCAAAAGTAAATGTCATTAATGGCCGTAGATTCCACATCCTGCCGCATTAGGGTCTGCGTCCCAACGAGGTCACCCAATTTTTTATAGGCTGGATTCTCAATAATTTCATTCGACCTATACAGTAGTATGGTTTGATTCAAGTCTCCATAACACCAACCTAAACGCTTGCCAAAATTAGGGGTATCTAATTCCGGGAAAACGGCAAAGGGGAAATATCCATAGTTCCCTTCAGAGAAATTAATTTTCCCTCTAAAGTTTAGCATATACTGGATCCCTCCAACTACGATGTCTCGAATTAAAGGATTTTGTAATCCCTTCTTATATACTTGGATCAATACAAGTAAAATTCCAGTGAGGCCATGGGACAAACTAAAATTGACATATAACTTTCCATCCTTTGATGTTGAAGGAAAGCGAATGCCCAATTCGTCTTGAATTGCCTTTTCTCCTATTAAGTTAATAAAGGAATTGAGGTACTTTTCAACTTTTGTATTGGGCAGCCTAGATTGAAAGTAATAAACTATTCCTAGTGCTCCATATAAGTAATCAAAATTATCGTCAAGGAGCATATCATAGGCTTCTTCAAACAAGTATTCATCAATTGCCTTTAAAATATTACTTAAGTCCTGGTCCAGCACTTTTTTTTTATCCAACACCGAAAGTAAATATCCGATGCCAGCCATGCCTTCAGCAAAGGAGGCCCCGTACTCATCAAAATTTTTATTGGCTAAAGCATTAACTACCTCTTCAACTAGATTCTCAACTTTCTGAAAAGAACTTTCTTCCTCAAACACCAAATAGTGATTGAAAAAGAAATTTACTAGTCCCATTTTTCCATTAAAAATTCCCAATGATGGGGGGGAAACCGAATGGAAAAAGTCATAAAGACTTGATATTTTATTTAATACCAGAGATTTCATATCGCTGCATAAAGTCAACTATTTCTTTGATAAGAGAAAAAAAATTACACCAATTCCCGCTTTCTCTGGATTAATTACCTAATATGGTTTCCTGTACCCATGATATATGATGGTGAGAATTACCTGGCTTGGCTAAATCTTCATATTTCAAATATTCTATATTTGCTGTTTTTCCTATCCTAAATGCTTGCTTATGGAATTGGAATAAATGTTCATAGGTAATATTCCTTCCCTTAGGAACATACGGATTATCTATAGGAACCTTTTAAGGAAGAATCTAAGATAAAAATAAGAGATAAACAATCTATAATGGCCTAGTTCAAATCAAGCCAGGGAACGGCATACAATGACCCTTCATGGGGAGATCTATAGGAAAAGAAGTAGGAACGAAATATACCATTGCAGGTGTACCCCCAATCTCTTTCTTGTGAAATCAAGTCCATCCATTGGTCTACTTCTTCTTGATGTGCGTAATAGCCTTGAGAGCGCAACCAGAGCTTAACCTCAAGAACGGTGGTGTTTCCATGCTCGAACATGAGGTATTCTCCAGCAAGAATGACAGCATTTTTATTGAGTTGCCGTAACTCATCAACATTGTGAAACATAAACGCAACTTACTTTTGCTATCATCAACGGCATAAATGCTAACAAAGTTGCGAATTATTCCTAATTTTTTTAGCTATTCTTATTTTGAAGCAAGGGCTACAAATGAGAGACCCTCATGCTTCAAGGTTGTTCAGCCCCACTCACTCTTCCAGGCTCTAGTTCCTCTCCTCTCCCCTTTACTCCTTCCCTCCTGGTTACCAAATTTTCTACCACAAACGCTCCAACTTTACGGCCTTGGCTTACGCCATTGTCTATGGCTGGACGGTAGTGAATACCTCCATACAATCGACTGACAGCCGCCTCTGCGGAGGCATCTATAAAGGAGTCAAAGGACCTTGGGGGTAGTCCATATTCTACTTCTGTTGTATCTTCAAATGAAAAATCCTCTCCAAACAAGTCTGTTAAGGCCAGTGCTGCTGCAGTGGAAATTACGCTGTGTCCACTTGTGTATTCCGGAAAGGGAGGGGTTTGCAATAAGGGTTGCCACTCAGGATCAAAGTGGGCATTGATCACCGTTTCAGGTCGGATAAGGTTACTTCGGTACTTTTCATCCCAGCAACTGATAAAGGCATCCGCAAGGGCAATAGAAGTTTGTGCATAGGCTTCTACTGACTCCATCATATCCGCTTTAGCTTGTCGACAGGCAATCGCAGTAATTCCGATCCAGTGTCCGCCTGGGGTGATCTTCTTTGTGGCAAACATCACGTGCCCTGTCACATTCATCACATAGGGATTACAATCCCAAAAAGAGGCGATTTCTGCCTGCTCCTCACTGAGATTATTGGTAACCTCATATACCTCCATGATCTCATCGTAAAAGTTGCTGT
>JBCCTX010000041.1:0-32927 GCA_039197765.1 Bacteroidota bacterium | reverse complement strand
TATGCGCGTCTATGCAGGACAGCAAGACAACAGTACCATCTCTGTTTACGTTCATAGTCCTCCGGCAATCAGTTCTACTGAACACTGGTTGGCCGTGGGGGGAAGCGAGTGTGCGGATGTAGCAGTAGATCCCCGCGATCCAAACATTGTCTATGCAACCAGCTATAGTGGAGAGATTACCTATATGAATCGCTCCACGGGCGAAGTGCGGGAGGTAACAGCCTATCCCCATTACACAGAAGGAACTGAGCAGCGCGACCTCAAATACCGCTGGCAGTGGAATTTCCCTATTTTCATTTCCCAGTACCAGCCCGATGTGATTTACCAAGGCAGTAACTATGTAATGCGATCAGAAGACCAGGGGCATAGTTGGCAAATTATCAGCCCTGATCTTACCCGTAAATTGGACCAGTACCATGATATTCCTGGAGGCCCTATCCAACACGATGCAACAGGAGTGGAGGTGTATTCTTCGATTTTTGCCTTGGAGGAATCGCCTCACAATCCCGGTGAAATCTGGGTGGGAACCGATGATGGACGCGTACATATTACCCGAGATGGAGGAGAAGACTGGGAGGAAATCACCCCTAAGGGCATGCCCTATGAGGGGACAGTCAACAAGATTGAGCTCTCCTCTCATGAGGCAGGTCGGGCCTTCATGGTGGTCTATAACTACCGCTACCAGGATTTTGCTCCATATATATTCCTGACCAATGATTACGGTAAGTCCTGGGAGAAACTAACAGATGGTACCAATGGTATCCCTGGAGACCACTTTGTTCGAGCCATTGCAGAAGATCCCGATACAAAAGGACTGCTGTACGCTGGGACGGAGTTTGGTATGTACATTTCTTTTGACGAAGGAGAATATTGGCAACCTTTCCAGCTGAATCTCCCTCACACCCCCATTACTGATATGGAGGTAGTGGATAAACGTTTGGTCTTGAGTACTCAAGGAAGATCGTTTTGGGTCCTGGACGACCTAAGCCCCTTACACCAAATGGAAACCGTTGTCTCTGAAGAAAAAGCGTTGCTGAAGCCTAAGTCTGTATACCGTAGCAACACAGGAAACCGGAAAGCACAGTTCCATTTCTATATGAAAGAACAACCCGACAGCAGTGAAGTCGTCAGTTTGGAGCTGTACAATCCCCAACAGCAATTGGTCCATATGTGGTCCTCTCAACCTGAGAAAGAGACCCACGAGCGGGAGTTGAGCATTCAGGAAGGCATGAATCTGGTAACCTGGGACCTCCGCTATCAGGGTCCTAACATGGTAAAAGGCTTTGTGGCCATGGTCATGCAAGCTGGGAAGGAACGCGGCCCCATGGCTGTACCAGGAACCTATGAAATTGTTCTAAAAGCGGGGGATTGGAAACAGCGCCAACGGTTTCAACTACTTGCCGATCCGCGCTGGAAGGATATTAGCTCTGAAGACTACCAAGCCCAACTCGACTTTGCCTTGGAGGTGCGAGATTCAATTAATACTTCTCAGGAAAAGATTCGAGCGATTCGCAGCATTCAAGAGCAGGCTTCGGGCATAGCTGAGCGAGCAGTCAAATCAGGCTTTAGCTCAGATTTAGAGGCCAAAGCCCAGTCCCTTTCAGATAAATTATCTGACATTGAAGCTGACCTCTACCAGAGCCGTATCGAAACCAGCCAGGACGAGATCAACTTTCCCCGAAAATATAGCAACCACATCGCACGCTTGTACGGAGTGATAATTCAAGGCGCTCAGGCTCCAACTGCCGGAATGAAGGAACGCTTTGAAGATTTGAAGGAGCAGTACAAGCAATTCATTGCACCTTACGAAGGAATTGTGGGAGAGGATCTGAAGGAGTTTAACCAGCTGCTGGAAGCAGAGGGGGTAGATCGGATTTTGTGGCGATGAGGGGAATTGATTCGCATTTGTCTTGTTAATGGAGAATTTCCGGTGAATTGAAAAGAAAGTAGATGCATGAAATCACAGATTTACTGCCAGGACGAAGTGAGATCTGCTTTTTAATAAAAAACGCATTTAGCACAGCATTTTGTGATACAATCATAAGGGATCACAAGCATGATTTCCAGCCAGCAAACCTAAACTATCCGACCTCCTATCGAAATAATGAGAGACAGATAAAGGATGATTTAGCATTTTCTACCCTTCTCTTTGAAGCGGTTAAACAGTATGTTCCAAGTGTAATTGAGGTTCATGGAATGAGTGAGCCAGAACAGGGCATCTGGAACCTGAAAGGATTGAACAAAAGAATTAGGATTTGCCGATATACTGAAGGCCAATATTTTAGTAAACACCTCGATGGAGTGTACTATCAAACTCGGTGGATTCAGTCGAAGCTGACTTTTATGGTTTATCTCAATGGAGGGAAAAAGGAGTTCGAAGGGGGAAGAACGCTATTTTTTGGTTCTAAAGTAGATACAGAAATATTAGGCTACCATGAACCCTCTAAAGGAGATCTGATCCTATTTGATCACAACCTATGGCACTCTGGAGAAGAAGTTCGCAAAGGGGAAAAATATATTTTGAGAAGCGACATCCTCTATCAAAAGAGGAAGGAAGCGCATTATGAAATCACAGAGCCATTTAAGGAAGGACATCTAGGGTATATATGGAAAATTCTTGGTCATGACGCAGGTTATTTTACGGCAGGTAGAGATAAATTGATAAAGGTATGGGATAAAAATGGTAAAAAATTGAGTGAGTTAAGGGGACATCAAAACTCTATTCTGGATCTGGCATTACTTTCCTCCGATGTACTGGTCTCATGTTCACGGGATAATTCGATAAGATTGTGGCACAAGGAAGAGGATGGCGTATTTAAGGAAAGTCATCGCTTGGTCTTCCCTGAAAGTGTAGTCTTAGGAGTTCTTCCATTGAGCGATCGCTTGTTTGTAAGTTGTGGAGCAGACGGAAGGTTGAATCTCATAGATGTAAATGGAAAACTAATCGAAAGTGTAGCCGCACATAAAGAGTGGATTTGGTCCATTGAAGGGATTAATGAGGAAGTAATCGCATCCGTTGGAGAGGATGGACAGCTAAAAATCTGGAGAGTTAGTCCCTTTGTACAGGTTTCAGAGGTACAAATGAAATACCCGTTGACGACGGTTAGTTACGACAAAGAGCATTCAATTTTATACATAGGTGATAATAATGGGACTATTAGCGGGTTTGAAATGAAAGAGAATTTTGGTGTACATAAAAAATTTGAACAGAGATGTCACAGCGGTAAAATCTGGACGATAAAATGTGATAAGCAAAGATTGGTCTCTGGTGGAGAAGACAACAAAGTGATTGTATGGGAAAAGAAGCGTATGAGAAAAATACTAGCGTATCAACATAAAAACTTTGTACAGGATCTCATTCTGGAGCAAGATAGAATAATAAGTGTCTCCTATGATGGAGAAATAAGAGAATGGAAATGGTAACAGACAAATACCTGAACGATTATAAGGAATGCGTAACTCCACTCAGCTAGAACGCTACAAAAGGCTCATCGCTTTCCTGGAGGAGAACTTTAAAGAAGACATAAATATTGAGAAAATAGAAGCGGTATGTTTTTATTCCTATCGGAATATCAACAGAATTTTTCAAGCCCTGCACAATGAAACCATAGGAAAGTATATCAAGCGGCTTCGGTTGGAAAAAGCGGCGCAGTACTTACTCTATGCGGATATTTCTGTATCGGAGATTGCCTACGAGGTAGGTTTCGAAGATCGAGCAGCTTTCAGCAAAGCCTTTAAAACTAAATACGGTTGTGCGCCTTCCGTCTTCAGAGCGCAGAATGAATCCCTCCTCGACGCTATGCGTCAATCTCTACTTCCGCAGGCAGATCAAGAGAGAGAAGTCCTCTCTTTCGAAACGGTGTATCTCCCAGATTTTGACTATATATTTCTTGAATACCGTGGAGATTATCAAGACCTCTCCGAAATCAACACGGTTTGGAAGGAATTGGAAGCCTATGCGACGAACAAAGAGCTTCTATCGGAACGATCTATTTTCATGACAGAGATCATAGATGATGAGCAAATCACTGATCACATCCATTCTCGTTACAATTGTGCCTTTATCTTAGAAAAGCCATTGGACTTTATGCCGGAGGGCTTATTCCGGACAAAATCGCATTCCTATCAGAAATATGCCAAGTTTGTTCATGAAGGCGCTCCTACCAGTTCGGTGGAATTCTACAATAGAATATTTGCCTTTTGGATGGAGGAAGTAGCATTGGAACTAGCAGACACTTCCATCCTAGAGTTTTACCCCCATTACAGTGAAAGTACTTCCCCTGACCATATGCTTACCGAGATTTATATACCTGTGCAATAACTCCACTCCTAATATTCATCCCCCAATCAAGCAAATTGTCCAAAACGGACACGCCATCCCTATTGTGGGTTGTTAGCTTTGACTAAGAAACAAGCAATACTCCTTTCTTGGGAAGGGACCTGTTTAAAAAATACGCATATGGATGAACTAATTCAAAAAATGGAAAACGACGTAGGTTTGGTCGTGTTTATCATTTTAGCCTTCTCATTGGGTTTGGCCTTTATTGAGTTTTGCTATGAGCTGTACAAGAAAAAAATTACCAAGTGGCGCTTAGGAGAGATGTGGGCGAGTTTCTCTGTATATATTGTCGCCCAACTCACAGAAAAAGTTAGTGTAGTCGCGTTTACAGCTGCTTTCTTTTACGTATCGAAATTTATTCCTTGGCAAATCCCTGTAAATATTTGGACCACCATACTATGTATTTTACTTATTGACTTCCTCTATTACTGGGAGCATCGCATAGAACATCGAGTGAGAATTTTATGGAGTTATCACAGCATCCATCACAGTTCTCCCATTTATAATTATACGACAGCGCTCCGGGTTTCTTTTATTGATTCATTCGTTACCTGGGTATTTTATCTACCCGCAATTTTGGTAGGATTCCATCCCTATGTAGTGTTGCTTTCTATTCTAGCTATGCTTACCTATCAATTTTGGCTTCATACAGAAATTATAGGAAAGCTGGGCTGGTTTGAAAAAATTTTCATGACGCCTTCCCAGCATCGTGTGCACCATGGATCAGATGAAGTGTATCTCGACAAAAACTATGGAGCCATCTTGTCTATCTGGGATAGAATGTTTGGTACATTTCAGGAAGAGCTTCACACCCCTACCTATGGATTGACAACTCCCATAAACACGATTAATCCCTTAAAGGTGCACTTCGTGGAATATGTACACATTTTCAAAGATTTGCGTAGCGCTAAAAACCTAAAGGAAGCCTGGAATTACCTGGTAAAGCCTCCCGGATGGAAACCCTCTGAAAATCAGCTATGAAAATAATGGTAATTCTCACAGAGAATTGGGTAAAACTCTGCTTTACCCTCTTTCTCCTATTGATCGAAGCAGGAATTGCCATGCTGTTTCCCCTATTTATTGGGTATGCAATTGATCATGTGATAAATGGGAGTTATGTGGGAGTCATTCAATTAGGGTTTCTCGGCTTTGCTTCGCTGATTGTTGGCGTAGGAAGGAGGGTGTTCGACTCGCGTCTATATGCTCAAATGTATCAGACTATGGGGGTAAGGGCTATTTCTAACATGAAAGATGCTCAACCCTCTATAAAGTCAGCTCGCTTGGGAATGATAAGAGAATGGGTAGAATTTATGGAAAATTCTCTACCGGAATTAATTCATGCCGTATTGGGGCTATTCGGGGTGATTCTCATTATTGCAACGTTGAATCTGCGGGTGTTTTATGCTAGCCTCATTGTCAGTCTGGTGATTTTCCTCGTGTATGGGTTGACCCGTAAGAAAACTATGCGGCTTAATAAATCCTCCAATGACGAATGGGAAAAGCAAGTTGATATCCTCAACAGGAATGACAAACATGCATTAAGCCTACACTTAAAAGAGATGATGAAATGGAACGTCAGGTTATCCGATTTAGAAGCAGGTAATTTCTCTATTTCATGGATCATATTGATATCCTTCCTCTTGGTGTCTATCCATATAGGTGTTGGGAATGGGATGGTAAAATATGGGGCTTTGTTTTCCCTAATAATGTATATCTTTCAGTATATGGAAAATGTAGCTAACCTGCCTTTGTTTTATCAGAACTGGTTACGGTTAAAAGAAATCAAGGGAAGAATCGAAAGCCTTTAGCGCTACAAAAGGCAATTAAGTCTTACAAAATGGAATTAACTCCTCTCTGGAAATACATAGCGCATTATGTTGACTTATCTGATCGAGAGATCGCTATAATATCTGATCACCTAAAAATTAGGACCTATTTGAAAGGCCAGTTTATTGTTCAGCAGGGGGATGTATGTAAATATGACAATTTCATTCTTGCGGGAAGCACGAAAACCTTTTTGACTGATGCCCAAGGAAAGGAGCACATCGTTATGCTGGCCGTTGAGAACTGGTGGACCTCAGACCTGGGAAGTTTTATTACCCAAAAACCAGCGGATTATCACGTACAATGCCTAGAACAAACCACAGTTGTCCAGTTTTCACATGAGTCCTTTGAGCTACTTTTTCAGGAAGTCCCGAAATTTGAACGCTTTTTCCGACTCATCCTGCAAAAGGCATTTGTGGAATCTCAAAACCGGATTGTGGGAAACCTGAGTCTCCCTGCGAAAGAGCGTTACCTCAAGTTTTGCAAACAATATCCTAGGATTGAACAGAGGGTTCCGCAATACCTCATCGCCTCATATTTGGGGATTACCAAGCAGTTTTTAAGCAAAATTAGGGCAGAACTCATGATCGACGAGTAGGTTTGTTAACCTAGTTTCACTTCTTTTTTACACCTACCCGAATGCTAAAGGTAATATGATATCAGAGCTTTGTAGGGTTCAATAATACATACAAAGCCTATGTTAAATTTATCAGAAAAAATTACCGACTTAAACGATTTGGTCTTACAAGGTAAAGTGCTAGAAGCTTTTGAAAAGTATTACGATGACCAAGTTCACATGCAGGAAAATGAAGCTGAGCCAACCGTCGGAAAAGCTGCTAATCGAAAGCGAGAAGAAGCGTTTATGGCCAATCTTGTGGAGTTCAGAGAAGCTAAACCCTTAAAGGTAGCTGTTGGAACGGGTACGACCATGGTAGAATGGTACTACGATTTTACCCACAAGGAGTGGGGCATACGTAACTACACACAGGTCTCCGTTCAGACATGGAAAGATGGAAAAATTGTCAAAGAAAAATTTTACTACAGTACCTAACTGCTGAATGCTTAAGACAATTTACTAGATTGATAGCGACTTGAAAACAAAGGATTTTCAGGTCGCTTATTCATTGTATGATTAGTTGGAAATCTGAAAATAAGGAATGATTGTCCATCATAGCATATCGGACCTATACAAGACATTGCCGGTACCACGGCAGATGTGGTCAAGCAAGGAAAGGTGAAATACATAGGCCTTTCAGAAGTTGACCCTGAAACCCTACGCCGTGCGCATGCGGCACACCCCATTTCAGCCCTTTAGACAGAATATTCCCTGTGGAGTCGGGAACCGGAGCAAGAATTATTTGAGGTATGCAAGGAACTCGGAATTAACGTTAAAAACTTTGTGTTTCTCCTTTATTACCCCTAATCTCCGTAGTAAAACAAATACGTCGTAAATGGATCGTAGAAAATTTATTGAAGTAAGTGCCCAAAGCACACTAGGTGTCGGCCTATCCATGGGAATACAGGGCTGTGCTACTGGCCATACTCGGACCGTTTTTGGGGCATGTTACCACGATTGTCCCGACAGATGCAGTTGGCAAACAACGACTGCTGGTGGGGAAATCAAGGACTTTCAAGCAAGTACAAATAACCCTTTTACTGCGGGAACGCTCTGCAACAAAATGGTCAACTTTCCCAATGACGTAACCTTCCATCCCGATCGTATCCTTACGCCCCTTAAGAGGAGAGGCAAGAAAGGGGAGGGTGAATTTCAGGCGATTAGCTGGGAAAAGGCATTGGCAGAGATTTCTTCCCAACTCACTTCTATCATTTCTCAGAAGGGAGGTGAAGCGGTTCTCCCCTACAGTTATGGGGGGAACCAGGGTTTGGTTCAAGGGAAATCTATCCCCAATCGGTTTTTCGCACATATCGGAGCCTCACGCCTAGAACGGACCATTTGTGGGAGTGCCGCAGTAGCAGGGGTCTTGGCCACCAATGGCCAAACGACGGGGGTACTTCCTGAAGACATCATCCATAGCCGATACATCGTACTTTGGGGGACCAATACAAAATTGACCAATCAACATTTATGGCCTTTGGTCCTGAATGCAAGAAGCAAAGGCGCCAAGCTTGTAGTTATCGATCCGTTTCAATCTCAAACAGCCCTTGAGGCAGACTGGCATATACAACCCTTGCCGGGTACAGATACGGCTCTTGCCTTAGGCTTAATGCACGTTATCTTGAGGGAAAACCTGCAAGACCAAGACTATGTATCACGCTATACATCAGGCATTCAGGAATTAACGGAACATGTCCAGCGCTACACGCCTACCTATGTGGCAGAACTTACAGGACTGGAAGAAGAGACCATTGTTTCCCTGGCTAGAGAATATGCCCGTAGTTCCCCTTCTTTGATTCGGGTATTGATTGGCATGGAGCACCAAGCCAATGGTGGAAGTGCCTTTCGGGCTATTGCGATGTTGCCAGCCTTGACAGGGGCTTGGAGACAGCTAGGTGGGGGCCTAATGCACATGACCTATGAGTTATTTGGTCAGGCCCTAAACTGGGAAAAAATCAACCTGCCTAAACCCCTTGCAAACCCATCCACCCGGAGAATTAATATGATTCAATTGGGAAAGGCACTCACTGACCCTAGCTTAGATCCCCCACTTGAAGCCCTATTTGTCTTTAATTCCAATCCCGTCGTCACCACCCCCAATCAGAATTTGATTATAAAGGGTTTGGAACGAGCAGACTTGTTGACCGTTGTCTTGGAGCATTTTGTAACAGATACCGCTCGCTATGCCGATTATGTATTTCCCGCAACTTCAGTACTTGAAAGCTGGGATGTCCTCACTTCCTGGGGTACACCGTATCTACATATCAACCAACCTGCGATTAAACCTGTAGGTGAGGCAAAACCCAATACAGAATTTTTCCGTTTGTTAGCACGCGAGATGGGGTTCACAGAATCCTATTTATACGAAGCGGATATAGACATTGTCAAAGGTGTACTCGATAGCGACCACGATTGGATGCAGGGAATCACCTTTGCATCTCTACAAAAAACGGGTTGGGCAAAGCTCCGTATCCCTGAACCCTGGATGCCCCACCGAGAAGGGAACTTTCATACAAAATTCGGTAAATGCATGCTTTACAACCCAGAAATGGATCCCCCATTGCCCAGATATCAACCCATAGAGTATAGTGAAGAAGAGGTATCGAGCTATCCCTTTCATTTATTGACCATCAAGAGTCCCAAAAATTTTCTCAACAGCAGCCATGCCAATGTGGATTTCCTCCTGAAGAAAGAAGGAAGCCCAATATTGGATATGAACGAGGAAGATGCTGCGGATAAGGGGATTAAAGATGGGGATCAAGTGCGGGCGTTCAACCAAAGAGGGGAAGTGCTCCTCATAGCGAGAATCAGAAGAAAGGTACGAAAAGGAGTCGTATGTATGCCTCAGGGATTCTGGCCTTCCCTAGTCGCCGGAGGTAGTTCTGCCAATGCCCTTACGGATGATCGACTGACGGATATGGGAAGAGGGGGAGCGATTCAGGAAGCTCGGGTGGATGTGGTGAAGATTTGAAGATAAATGCCTTTTTTTCAAACAAAGAAAGAACAGGAAAATGCAAATCGAAGGATTTTTGGATGAATTTAAGTATACTATTTAGAAAGCAAATAAAATCATGAAAGGAATACTCTACCTCCTCCTAGGCATAGGCGCACTCATCGAAGTAGGTTATCACCTCTATCGATACAATGGCCAACCCGGCAGTTTTTTAGGGTTCTCTATTCCTAATATTCCCTATTTATTGATCTGGGGAGGATTAGGAGTCTTGTTCCTGTATAGGTTCTTTGCAGAGCGGAAAAAGAAATAAGGACCTTACTGCAATACCTCTTGCATTATCTTTACATACTCAGGACTGGATTCCACATCATTATGTCCACGTCTTTTCAGGATATGCAATTCCACCTTGGGATGCCTAGCTTTCAATTTCTGAGCATGCTCAACCGGAATGACCTGATCTTGATCTCCGTGAAAAATGACGATAGGAAAGGTTGGGTTGCTTAGCGCGATATGGGTAGTAAAGGGATATTTCAGCATAAAGCCTGGAACAATTTTTACCTTTTCTCGAACCAAGGATTTCAAGCTGTAGTAAGGAGCATGGAGTAAGAGCTTTTTTGGAGTATTACGCGCTGCCAGCTTTGCGGCAATTCCGGTTCCCATGGAGGTCCCTGATAGGATGATTTGGTCTTCTGGGTAAAGCGATCGTGCATAGTCATAGACCACCTGGCCATCCTGTATTAATTGGGTTTCATTTTGTATGCTTCCACCACTTTTTCCATAGCCACGATAATCTACATACAGGACGTCGTATCCATTTTGGGTAAATAGTGCCGCACCGCTTCCCCATTCGTGAATGGCGCCTCCATTTCCGTGGAAATACAATACAATTCCTTTTGACTTTTCGGCCTTGAATAAGAGGGCATTGAGGAAGATTCCTGCCGCAACTTCTATATTTTTCTCTTCAAAACGAATAGGAAAATGATAGCTATACGTTTTGGACAATTGAGTGGGATAGAACAAGAGACTTTCCTGTTTGAAATACAATAGAACTAGGGCAAATAGGTAGAGTAGTAAAACGATTTGCAAGGCTCCTTTTACGATCGATACGATTGGCATTACATTTTCCGCTTTCAGATGCAATTAAGAAAGGTGAATGGTTATATTAGGCCTGTAGGTTGAGAAGGTATAGTACATCATACCCAAATGATTGAACCAAGCTTACCATGAAGATAGAGATTTTCCAAATAGATGCATTTGCCAAGAAACTGTTCTCAGGAAATCCTGCAGCGGTCTGTGTCCTAAGTGAATGGCTAAGTGATGAACTCATGCAACACATTGCGGAAGAAAATAACCTCGCCGAGACGGCCTTTATCTTGGCTAAGGAAGGGAGGTATGAGATTCGCTGGTTTACTCCTGTAGTGGAAGTCGATCTGTGCGGACACGCAACCCTGGCAAGTGCCTATACCTTATTCGAGTTTTTTGAAACGGATGCAAGTAGCATCGAGTTCTTCTCGCCTAGAAGTGGTATACTCCATGTATTCAAAGAGGGAGACATTCTGTTTCTAGACTTTCCCACAGATCCTATCGAGCCAGTTGCAGGGATTCCAGAAATTGAACAAGGAATTGGGAAAAAGCCTATGGAGGTATACAAGGGAAAAACTGATTACGTTGCTGTCTTAGAAACAGAAGCGGAAGTCAAATCTGTGGAACCAAACTTCCTTAGAATTGCCACACTACCTGCTAGGGGATTAATTGTCACAGCAAAAGGTGACACAGTAGATTTTGTGTCTCGGTTTTTTGCCCCTCAATCGGGCGTCAACGAAGACCATGTAACAGGGTCTGCTCATACGTCTTTGATTCCCCTTTGGGCTTCTAAGCTTGGGAAGGACAAATTATCGGCTCTCCAATTATCAAAAAGAGGAGGGATGCTGACGTGTGAATACAACGGAGAACGGTGCTATATAGGGGGAGGAGCAAAACTGTATTTAAAAGGAGAAGTATACGTGGAAGAATAAATCCATCATGTTGAAAAAAATAAAGGTAAAAAAGGGACAAATTCTTCAACGAAAAGGAGACATACACACCAAAGTGTATGAAGTAGAATCGGGTCTATTGCGTAGTTATTCGATAGATAACAAAGGGAAAGAGCACATCTTCATGTTTGCTCCCGAAGGCTGGATCATTGCCGATAACGGATCCCCTGACCAACCCTGTGAATTATTCATTGATGCCCTGGAAGAATCCATCCTTTTTGAAAAGGAAAAGAAGCTTGATTCGGAGCATTCCAACCAAAAATTGATCAAACGGCTTGGTGTATTGCAGACTCGGGTCATCATGCTGATGAGTGCTTCAGCGATTGAACGCTATGAGCACTTTTTAGGTATGTACCCCGATATCGTACAGCGCGTACCACAAAGGATGATTGCCTCCTATTTGGGTATAACTCCTGAGGCACTCAGTACAGTGAAAAGGTTGCAATTCCGCAATAAATAATGAAGGGTATTTTTTGGTATAAATACCTAATTAAATTAGCCCTATCTGGATTCTTAATCTACCTTAATGTTTGCACACAGCCCTCTTTCTAATTTTGAGTCATCATTCAATCATCTACGAAAAATGACTCAAACCCCCTTAACAATCGACAAAGTACATTCTCAAGCAACCTTTAGCTTAAAAAAGCTTGGGTTGATTACTGTAAAAGGCGTACTCACCGATTTTGAAGGTCAGATCGCCTTTGATGAGAACGATTTAGCCAATTCCTATTTTGACGTATGTATCCAGGCAAATACCATTGATTCGGGTAACCCCAAAAGAGATGAACACTTAAAGACACCAGACTTTTTTTCTGTAGAAAAGCATCCCACTATCTGCTTTAAATCTTCCGCAATCAATAAAGCGAGTGGGCAATATATCGCCACCGGAAGGCTCACCATTTTGCAAACAGTGCAGGAGGTAGAAATTCCCTTTGATTACCAGCAGGGGACTTTTTCAGGAACTTTGTCTATCAACCGGCTCGATTATGAGTTAGGAGCTAAATTTCCAACCGTTATTGTGGGTAAAACCGTTCAAATATCCATCACTTGCACGGCGCAATAGCCCTCGTATCTTGTATCGAGTTCTTGTACGATTGTGAAACCGACATACTTTCTTCTGAGGGGAGAATAGCTCATTGTACTATATTATTATTTTGCACTTTTGTATGAGGAGCGTCATGTATTAATCGCCTTGGATGAAGGATTTTATTATGAGAGCAACTGCCTATCTCTTTGCCCGTTTGATTGTATGTTATCTATCTTAGGGATGGTCCTTTTTCTTACCTATGCAGTAAGCAATATCGTTTGTAGAAATGGCCCGTCGATTTATGACAAAATCCTAAGGGCGAAGGTGGCGCATGGCCAAGAATACAATTCATGATAGGTTGAATTTTGGGTTGACAGGCGTTGTTATGTGCTCGGATTTTTATGTAAACTGAAGAATAAACCCTCGTAAGATGAGTGAATACCAGTATTACGATTTCTATTCCATAGATCGGGCACTGAATAGAGAAGAGCTTGAGACTATTCGAACCTTTTCGAGTAGAGTTCACGCTACTCCCCGTCGAGCGACCTTTGAATATAATTTCGGTGATTTTCGCTATGATGAACTCGAAGTGCTGAACGACTTTTTTGACATAATGCTTTATGTAGCCAATTGGGGTAGCCGTCGTCTGGCGATGAAATTCCCCGCTAGCCTCGTTTCCCACAAGGTCCTAAGGACATATGACATTGATGCAGGTTATGATTATACCAATGAAATACGCGTACTTAGAAATGGCCCCAATATTATTGTAGATATGTATTGCTCGCTTGAAGATGGCGATTGGGTAGAAGGAGAAGGAATGTTGGACCAGTTACTACCTTTGCGTGCGCAAATTTTGGGGGGAGATCATCGGGCGCTCTACTTAGCTTGGTTGCATTTGGCCTACGAATATCCAGATATTGAGGAAGAATGGCTTGTACCAATTACACCGGCTAATTTGAAAAATCTGGATCACGCCTTGGAATGCTTTGTAGGTTTTTGGGAAATGGACGGAGATCTGGTCCGAGCGGTAAGTGAGACAAGCAAGGAGGAAGCCATCGTTTCTGACGAAATGTTACAAGCTTTAGTTGAAAGCCTGACTGATAAAGAAAAAAATCAATTCCTCAGTACATTGGTAACGAATGGGGTACAGGCAAAAAACCAATTGAGAAAGCGACTCATGGAGCTAAATGGGAAAGTAGGAAATTCGTCAGATAAAGTCTCTTTTACCCTTGGTGAATTGAGAGAGGCAACAGCGAGGTATCGCGAGGAGCGAATTCAGCAAGAAAAGATGCAAGCAGAAAGGGAATATCAAGAAAAGCTGGAAAGAATTAAAAGAGATGAGGTCAGTATGTGGGAGGAGATAGCAGAAAGTGCTGAACAAAAGAACGCAAATGGATATATGCGAGCTGTCTCCTTATTGAAGGAGCTTAAAGAATTCTACGATTTCCATGACAGACAAATTGTATTCCATGATATGTTGAGGCAGGTATTGGAAAAATACGGGAAGTCAATTGCCTTGAGGAGAAGGATGAAGGAAAATGGAATATTTTAACGGGTATACCTACAATATCAATAGGCTATGAATATATTGGAAACCCGCCGGCTAATTCTAGAAGAACTTCAAAACGACAGATTGGATGATCTAGCAAATCTGCTAGCTAATGAAAAGGTACACAAGTTCTTCCCCAAGACATTGGATCGAGAAGAGTCCAAGGAGTTCCTGGAGAAAGTTCAAAGGCGGCAGCAGGAAGACGGAGTCTCCTTCTGGGCGGTAATCCGTAAGGAGGATATGAGGTTTTTGGGAATTTGCGGACTGCTCAAGCAGCTTATCGATGGACAAACCGAGATAGAAGTAGGCTATAGATTGGATGACGCTTTTTGGGGAAATGGCTACGGGACGGAAGCAGCTAAGGGTTGTATTGAATACGCAAGAGAAACAATGGGCTTGCGCTCTGTTATCAGCCTTATTCTTCCTCAAAACAAGCCATCTATACGTGTAGCAGAGAAAAATGGCTTGAAGCTAGAGAAAGAATCCCTTTTTCACGGTCAAATGCATGGTGTGTATCGAATACACTTATAAGCTATTCTCCTAACTTCTGCAGAATTATTACGTATTCCATACATAGCTAAAAAGTTCAAACGCCCTTATTATTCCGTCTAAAGAATAACTCCTATCTCAATGAAAAGTATTCTGCTCATCACCCTCTTGCTATGTGTCATGCTTTCAGCCTTTGCTCAGGATAAAGAAGAAGGATCAGACCTTACCAAGGAAGAACCTGACGTATCCGATACTTCGAACGACAAAATTGATTTTGCGGGATTTCTATTCTTAGGAGATAGTTTAGCGGCCGTGAGGAAAACACGATTAATTGATGAAGAAACCTTCCTTACATACAGCCAGGATGAAAATACCCTCATTCTCGATACCCGTTCCAGAGCAGCCTTCGACGATATTCATGTAGCAGGTGCGGTCCATCTGAATTTCTCTGACTTTACAGAACAAAAACTTGCGGAGAAAATTCCCAATAAGAACACCCGAATTTTAATCTATTGTAACAACAATTTTGAAAGTGATAGAGCCTCCCTTTTCAACAAACGGGTAGATTTGGCCCTTAATATTCCTACCTTCATCAACCTTCACGGTTACGGATATGAGAATGTGTTTGAACTAGGGGTGTACCTAGACGAAGAAGAAACCCGGATTCCCCTTGAGGTAAGAAAAGAGGAGCTGAGTAGATGACCTAATCCGTCGACACGTACTTTACAGAGGGCTGTGGACGCTGTCCCTTAAGAGGGATACCAGTTAATAAAGTACATAGTTGGACCTCTGAGCTGTAGGAGTTGAGAAGGATAATCCTAGGCTAGTGGATTGACAGAGAAATATACCATGAAAAAATCTACGCGACTGTTTTCCGCGTTTCTACTTATCCTGTACGCATGCCAACCCAGCACCACGGAGGCTGGTTGGCAGAAAGTGTTTCAAAATGATGCCGATGGAAATGTAGTCTTTGGTAATAAATCTGACCTCGTCGATGCCGTGAGGCTAGGCTATCCCATTCGGATTGGGTGGGGAAGTAATCGAGTGGAGCACGTAGCAGACGCTGACTTCCTGACTATTTTTCAAGGAGAAGAAGTATTTGCGCAAATCCAAACCATCGTAGGACAGGCCCCAAGAATGGATGGCGATTCACTCAAAATCCGATTTCGGACTCAAAACCATTGGACGAAAATCGCAGGTACCAATGGATATGCTACGGCTTTTATGACCGATTACTTTCAAGATACCCTAGTCGGAGGAGGGATAGATCGGTATGCTACTACTACCTGGTATGTACTGTATCCGAGTCATCCTACAGATGCGGAAGCCCGGCCGCTCTGGCGCGAGGAATCTCCCCTTTGGAAAGAAAAGTGGAAGTAAAGAGTACAGATCAAATATCTCATAGTCCTAATTATATTACCTGTAATACCCTAAAGATGACAAACCCCTCAACTCCCCAAACAACGTCTCTACCGGAACAGTTGGTCTTAGATTTTTTTGACAGGGTCTGGCACAAGCCGCATGAAATAGATGCAATCGATGACCTGATGACCGAGACCTATGTCATTACTACTGCAGGGAAAGAGGTCAGAGGAAGGGCCAATTTTAAGCAGTGGGTGGCTAGCTTTCAAGAACAACTACTCGATGCACAAACCGAAAGTGTTGAACTCTTTTTCAATGAAAAACAAGACCGAGTGGTTTCGAGGTGGATATGCTCAGGAAGAAACAATGGGCTTTTCGGGCTTAAAGCGGATAATCGACAAATTTCTTTTACAGGAATAGCGATATGGACCGTGCAAGAAGGGAGACTTTCGGAATGCTGGGTGGAGCGCAGTGCTTATGAGCTTTACCAGCAGCTAATCTCTGGAGACAAAGATAAGGACTTTGTGTAGGGTAAACCCGGAGCTACACACCCAATCCATTTATATTTAGACGAAGCGAATGAGAGTAAAGGAACTTGTAGGCGATGTCGCTTTTGGTGTAGATGAATCTGGGGATATTTTTCTTCATCCCAAATGGAGGGATGCAGTAGAACTTTTACTTCAAGCAGGGATATCTTTTGAGTCGGATGGCTTGCTTTCTGAATTGGAAAAACAAATCTTGCGGAAGCCGATGGAGGAAGTATTCCGCTCCAATCGCTAATTTCGTGAAATTCACCTAAAGATGAAGTATGCTAAACCGCTAATTCCGTTTATCATAGGCTGTATCATTTTGCTATGGACCCAATCTCTTTGGCCGGTATCAGGCGTTAATTTGGTTGCTCAATTGACCTTATTCGGAATAGTGGTGTGCTGGCCCATATGGAAAACAGGGGTATTATCCTATGTGGATATTGGATGGCCCTGGGGTTTGGTCTGTATAGGCCTATTGACGGTATTCCTTGGCGAAGGCTATCCTTGGCGTGTAGGGATAGTTGGTGGTGCCTACCTCTTTATGGGACTACGAATGGGGATTGGGGCCATAAAACTTTGGCAAAAGGGATACATTCAGAAGGAATTGCCCCGCTATCGCTATCAACGGATCCGTTGGGAAAGAGCGGAAAAAAAAATTCCCCTGGCGATGCAGGTAGATGCCATAATGCAGGGTTTGGCCAATGCATCCTACCTGGCTTTTCCTGCCTTTATTATCAGTTCGAATCCTCAACCAGATTTTTATCTGCTTGAGGTCATAGGATTGGGATTGTGGCTTGCAGCTTTTGGGCTTGAAAGCATAGCAGATTATCAAAAAAACAAGTTCCTCCAGCAGATGAAGGCAAGTGGACAGAAGAATAAAGTGTGTGAGGTAGGATTGTGGAAGTATACCCGACATCCTAATTACTTCGCAGAATGGATGGTTTGGAATGCCTTGGTCATTGCCACTGTACCTTCTTGGCTAGCCCTCAGATCCTCAGAGCACGTGCTTATCTGGATATTGTTAGGGGTAGGCCTACTCTTTATCTCCAGAATTATGTACACCACGCTGGTTTACTTTACAGGTGCTAAGCCAGCGGAGTACTTTTCCCTTCAAAAAAGACCGGATTATCAGGCCTATACTGAGCGAGTCAATATGTTTTTTCCAGGTCCCCCTAAGAAAACTCAATAGGGGTGAGACCTCATATCTCCTACAAGAAGATCCTTCATTGAAAATACTATCTATTTTATCTACATTGGGAGCTGCACTATCAATCATAGCCTGTTCAGAGAACAGCAATACAGACCGTTCAACCCCAATTCACCCAGGCGATGGTCCACATTTTACCATTGTCGCCCATTCAGACCCAGGTTTTTCAAGTTTCAACCGAAAAGTAGTCGTATTTGGGATCGACCTATATGCAGCACCACGCGTTGAAGACGATAAACTGCTTCATGCCGCCAACCTCATGGCCCAATACCTGGACAATGATGAGGATGGACAGCCCGATAATCAGGCAGTTTTAGAGAGTATGTTAGCAGAGCAGGCCTTTCTGGTTATGTGGGACGAGCCGGAAGACTTAGATCCTATCATACCGCCCCCTGAAAGAGAAGGTCAGGATCTGGGAAACGATGAGACGAATCCTGCATACGTAACACAGGGTAAGTGGGGTCGTTTTGATGCGGCCCTCGAAGAAGTTCTCCATCTGATCACCCATTCGGGATATGCTCTGGTATATCCCGATATATTTGGGGAACATATGGGGTCCCAACTTGCGCAAGCAATGGACCTTGCGCGTGGGGGGAAGTTTACCACAATCCCAAATCCTTACCCGGCAGAAGCTTGGTATTCCTATGATGATGCCACCTGCACCTACGATTGCCAGATAACAGAGTACCACTATTGGGCACTAACGTCCCTCTTGGGAGCACAGGAAAATCGTTTAGAAGAAATTGAACAGGAATGGAAACTCAATACCCATAAGAAAGTACAATCAAGAGATACAGCTGTTTATCGGCTACTAACCCATCCCAGCTATAAGTTTCCTTCGGTATTGCCTGATGGAACTTATAGGCATTAAGGTCATGGGCAAAAATTGGATGTGAAATAGAGGTAAATGAGCGAATTAGAAGTAAAAGAAGGAGATGAGGTCATCGGAATGGGAAGAGTCATTGGGGATGGAGGGTGTTTTTGCCAAGTTGTGGATATCTGTGTCCTCCCAGACAAACAAGGAAAAGGAATTGGGAAACTAATTATGCAACGCATTACCCATTTTATCCAAAGCAAGCTTCCCCAATCTTGTTATACGAGCTTAATTGCGGATGGAGACGCTGCTTTTTTGTATGAAAAATTTGGATTCAAGGAAACTCTACCCGAATCGAAGGGTATGTATGTAAAAAATAATCGTGAAGGATGAGAATTGATGTATACATTAGGTGTAGCTCAGAGAATTTGAATGGACTTGAATGCATATGAGGGTTTATGTAATGAAAACGTAGCTACACCCTTAGCACAGCCTTTTCCTTTGCTTTATTGACAAATCCAACACTTATGACCCATCACACCTATTTTGATGTAATTATTATTGGGGGAAGCTATGCCGGTCTCTCGGCAGCTATGGCCTTAGGCCGCTCATTAAGGAAGGTTCTTATACTAGACAGCGGCCTACCCTGTAACCGCCAAACGCCGCATTCCCATAATTTCCTTACACAAGATGGAGAGGCCCCTCACTCAATTGCGGAAAAAGCGAAAGCGCAAGTACTACGATACGAAACGGTACAATTTGTAAATGGACTTGCTGTAATCGGAAGGAAGATAGAGGGAGGTTTTCGTATTCAAATCGAATCAGGGGAAGAATTTCAAGCTAAGCGGTTGATTTTTGCTACGGGGATTAAGGACATTATGCCTGAGATAAAAGGATTCCCAGAATCTTGGGGCATCTCTGTAATCCATTGCCCTTACTGCCATGGATATGAATTTAGAGGGCAAAAAACAGGAATCATGGCAAATGGCGAGAGAGCAATGCACTTGGCTGCCTTGGTCAATAATTTGACAAAGCAGCTTACCCTATTGACCGAAGGAGAAAGTGAGTTTAACGAAGAACAGAAGAACAGGCTGGACACACACAACATAACCGTAATTGAGGAGGGAATTTCAGAAATAGAACACGATAAAGGACATATAAAAAACATTGTGTTTAAGGATGGCAGGAAAATGGACTTCGATGCGGTTTATGCTGCCATTCCCTTTACCCAACATTCTGATATTCCTGTTTCCTTGGGGTGTGAACTCACTGAGCACGGATATATTAAAGTGGATCCATTCCAAAAAACTACTGTTGAAGGGGTTTACGCCTGTGGGGACAACGCAACTATGATGCGTTCAGTTGCAAATGCAGTTGCTAATGGAAACGTTGCAGGTGCCATTGCAAATATGGAATTGACAGCAGATAGCTTTTAATAGATAAAAAAAAGAAGAATGGAAGCCGAAGCAAATGAAATGCAGCTTGAATATATCAAGCGCATCAACTATGTGTTGGATTTTATTGAGAAGAACCTCGATTTAAATTTATCCCTGGAGAAACTCTCCCAGAAGGCGCATTATTCCTCCTTTCACTTTCACAGAATTTTTTCTACTATCATAGGGGAAACGCTGAATGAATACATCAGTAGAAAGCGTATAGAACGTATTGCCGCTATGCTTTTGGTAGGTACCTATGAATCGATTCAGGACCTCGCCTTTACCTACGGTTTTACAAGCGGTAGTGCCTTTTCCCGTGCCTTCAAGAAATACTATGGGGTAAGCCCCACTGAATTTACTTCGTCAGGGAAAAGTGTACTTAGCAAGATGGGTATAGTGCCTCTTACCGTAGAGAGATACATTTGTAGCATTGAGGATATCAACAAATGGATGGATATGAATGCACAAATGAGCGTACGAGAAGTAGAGGAAATAAAACTTGCTGGCATCATGCACAAGGGAGAATTTGAAGATATAGGAACTTCTTTCCAAAGATTAATGAGGTGGGGGGATCAAAGAGGCTTGTTGGATGTATCAGATTTCAAGGCTTTAACCCTTTACCATGATAATCCCAACGTGACCCTTCTATCGAATGTGAGGTGCAGTGCCTGTGTGACAATAAATAGAGAGATTACATCAGATAGGGACATTAGGCCCCTTTCCATTCAAGGAGGAAAATATGCGGTAGGGCAATATGAGATTGCTGTGGAAGATTTTCCGAAAGCATGGGATGGGCTTTGTATTTGGGTACTGGAAAATGGCTACAGCTTTAGGGATGGCGACTACTTTGAGGTTTACCTAAATGACCCCAAAGGTCATCCAGGTCAGAAATCTCTTGTAGATATATATATCCCTGTCGAACAAAGTAGCGAAACAAGAACACAGACTTCCTGTAAAGCGCAAGGCAGCAAAAGCCAGCTAACAGTTGACTACAGGCAGCTCATGCAATTTATGAAAGAATTGAGAACCCATTTTCAAAAGGAATATGGTTCTGAGTTTAAGGTAGGCAACCTGTATCAAGGCAGCATGGATTATTCCTATTTTTCCTTAAAGCCCTCTGAGTTGGGTGCCCAACAATTAAAATTCGTTCTAGGGTTCAACTTCGTAGAGATGCGAATGGAAATGTATTTATCTGGGCAAAATAAAGGTGTGCGGAAGAAGTACTGGAAATTATTCAGCGAAAGTAATTGGAATAAATATCCCTTAGCAGAATCAATCGATGAAAGCCTGTATATCATGCGCCATGTTATTTCCGAGCATCCTAACCTTGAGGATACCCATTCCTTAAAAGAGCAAATTGAAATGGAGGCCATGAAATTTATGGAGGAATTACGCAGCATTCTTGAGGCATAAAGTGGAATGGAGAAAATACCCATTAGAATGCTAGATTCCCCCTCTTTGGGCTTCGCGGAGAACTTTGAGATCAGAACTCTGGTGGAGTTGCTGGAAAAGGGAGACATGGTCCAAGCCACCCATAGGCATGACTTTTTTTTCATGCTTGCCCTTGAAAATGGTTTAGGTTTCACACGATTTTTCAAAAAGAAGGTGGGAATGTCTCCCATAGTCCTTCGTAAGGAGGCTGAATAACCCTTTTCCCTCAACCCACTCGAAACAAGTCCCATTTATTTTTAGGTCTGTCCTACCCTTTTTGCAAATGGCCATGCTACTTTTGTTCTAGGGACATGACGATAAATGAAATTCCTCAGCACCCCTTTTGTGAATTTAGAATTGAGCGTTATAAGTACCGGAGTAAAACCGATTCGGTATGTATACTTTAAGTCAGATGAAACCAAAGTTTCCTTGGATCTTTTTATTTTACCACAGAGGATCAAGGAGTAATTAACAGAGAAAAAAGAGGGTATTTAAGCGTTAAATACCTAAAAAGATACATTCGGTCTCTCTGTGTACCTCCCCATCCCCTTTCTAAGGGGATAACAGGGGTCTATCTGACAAAACGCTGAGGTAAAAATCAGGCGATTATAAAAACCCTTTAGGGTACATATGAAGATAAGGGACGCTTTCATTACCGCAATTCTTCGCTTAGGTACTTAAATGGGGCTGGGGGATGAAATGTAACGTGAAAGCAGAACAACAATCACCATAATAGAATTTTGCCTTGGACGCAAAATTTTCCAAGCTAACATAAAACACGATGGACAACACTTGGACGCAATTTTGGGACGATAGATTTCGCAGTGATGCTTATACCTATGGGGAAGCTCCCAACGCCTATTTAAAAGGACAACTTGACAAGATCAGTTCTACAGGGAAGATTCTTTTTCCTGCAGAAGGAGAAGGGCGAAACGCTGTGTATGCTGCAAAAATGGGTTGGGAGGTGTCAGCGTTTGATATTAGCGTGGAAGGAAAAAGGAAAGCCATGGAACTCGCTGATAATAACCAAGTACATTTGGCCTACCAAATAGGAGAATTACCCAATTTAACCCTCAAGAGCGCCCCCTTTGATGTGATCGCATTAATTTATGCCCACTTTCCTCCCCAAATAAAATCTATGTATCACCAAATACTGGATGGATACCTACGTCTAGGAGGCCTTATTATTTTTGAGGCCTTCAGCAAGTCTCATGTAGCGTACAAGCAAAAAGATGCAAGAGTGGGTGGCCCCATGGATTTAGACATGCTATTTTCCATTGAGGAGATACTAGCAGATTTTACTGGATACGAAGTAATTGAATTAGCTGAACAAGAGGTTGAATTGAACGAAGGATATGGCCATATCGGATTGGGTTCTGTCATTCGATTTGTGGGTAAGAAAAAGGAATGATCTTATCGTATAAAGCGCTTGATTTCCTCCCCACCACCGTGCTCAGATTCTAAGCCATAGAAAAAGGTAAAATCCTGGTGGAAATCCTCTGGACTGTCATTGTATGTTGATTCTTATAAATGAACTACCATGTGCGCAAACCTAATAATTTCTCTCCCAAGGCGCTCAATTCCGCTTGCCCATATTTGGTTTGCTCCCAATTTCGGGGATCACCAGGGAAGGCATATCCCTCAGGGGCAATACGGTTTTTCCAAGAATTAATACGCCATTCTCTTAAGGCTTTATCCTCTTCCTGGGCGGGCATCATTGAAATGTATTGAGCGATTCTGACCTTATCTCCTGAATGGTTAGGCCGGATTCCATGAGGTTCTGAACTATTGAAAATCAGCAAATCCCCTGCTTCCAATGGTACTTTTACCAGCTTATTTTCTAAGCCTCTGATGTCAGGTTTGAAATGGTTGCGATCTTCGGGTTGCGTGAGCTTCCACGTATCATAGTTGCGGTATAACCACGGAATACATTGAAAGCCTCCCATATTTTCATCCGTTTGGTCGGCGAGTGCTAGCACGCCCTGCACATTTTGCGGTTGGGTTTCGGGGTCATAATCCCAGTGGATGAAGCCCTTATATTCGTGCCCGGGACGAATGGGGAAATTCAAATTGGCTCTATCAATGGTGACCCATAAGTGTTCGGTACCCCAAATATCTACAAATGCATCGTAAAGCCTCTGCGTTTGGCGGTTGTTCCAGAGCAATTGGTGATTGTACACCTCTACCATCCCTGTCCCTGCCAGTTCTTTCATCTGAATCTCTGCACGTGGGGCTGTGTACCAGGTTTCGGGATTATGGGGGTCTTTTTCTTCAAATTCCCAAAGGAAGGCGGCAGTTTTCAGCGCCTGTTCGCGTGGAATGGCTTGCTTGATGACGATATAGCCATTGTGTAGCCAAAAATTCCAATCATTCATCGTCAATACCCGCAGGGTATCTGCTGTAGCAGTTTGTCTCAATTTCGCACGACTGCTTTTGGCCGTTGAGGGATTCCCAGGAATATCTGTGTGTTGATTATCGGGAATCATGGAGGCTTCCATTGTTTGATTTTTTGTATGCATAACCAGTTGTTTTGTGAAACTATGCCACAAAGTAAGGGCAGGAGGGTAGGAAAAATTTTACCTGTCTTGATTAAGATTTGTACAATATTGATTTATTTAGATCTTTATGGACTTCTCTATTTCAATTTTGTCTAAAAAATGGAAGTTCAACTCGAAACGATCACGGCCAAAGCCAATCGCTCTTTCAGTATGATGTTCAACCCTCGTTTGAGCGACTTATTCTTTTGGCATTCCCATCCTGAGTATGAGTTGGTTTACATCCAAGGGGCAACAGGTACTCGACACGTCGGGGAACATATATCTACCTATAAGGGTTGCGACTTGGTATTAATTGGGTCGAACATTCCGCATTTGAATTTTGATTACGGTGTACGGACGGAATACCAGAAGGTAGTGGTCCACCTCAAAAAAGACTTTGTTGAGCAGCATTTCAGCCATGCCTTAGAACTCGCATCGATCCATAGATTGTTTGAGAAGTCCAAAAGGGGAATTGCCTTTTCTGGGGAAGGGCTTTCTCTCATAGGGAAGAGATTATTTGACCTAGAGCGCCTAGATCCTTTACAGCGCTACCTAAAACTCATTGAAATTTTGCATATAGTCTCTGAAATAAAAGCAGTGGAGATGCTGCACGAAAAACCTTATCTCAATAAATTCAGCAACAAAGAACAGGAAAGGCTACGCTTAGTACATGCCTTCATAGATGAAAATTACCATCGAAAGATAGAATTAGATGAACTGTCTGAAATCTGTTGTATGACGAAAGAAGGCTTTTGCAGATACTTTAAAAAAATGACCCACTATACCTTTGTTGAGTTTTTGAATCGCTACCGTATCAGCCATTCTAAGCGGTATTTAATGGCGGGAGAAAGTGTAAGTGAAGCGTGTTACCAATCGGGTTTTCAAAGTTTGTCTTACTTTAATCGAATTTTCAAGAAGGTTACCGATGAAAATCCAAGTGCCTTTAGAAATAGATATGTGCATAAATGAGGTTAGGTTATGGAATAATCGGTTTTTTATCGAACCTCCCCTGGCCATTACACATCGACCTTATCAAACGGAAATGTCAGAACCCTTTAAGCAATTCGACGATAAATGGTCTAAGTTCTTTTATGGTGAGCCGGGACTTCATTTTGGCTTCAATTTTTAGCGTTGATACCGGAAGGAATAGCAACTTTTCCAATTTCTACATCCATTTGCCCAATATCTACCTTTTCCACCAGGGTTAGAATTTCTCTCTTGCAATAGATTGTCCTACTCAAACTCAATTGTAATGAGACTTACGCGCAAAGAAAAGGATGCAGCCTTACAAAACACCTTCGATCTCTTCCATTTTGAAGAAGGTTGGATAGTGAAGTGTTGGGGTAGTAGGGTCGAGATTCAGTCTCCTAATTTGAGTGGGATTAACGATAACGGCAAATTCTAAATAATCATCTCCTGGAAATATTGTAACCAGAAGGTGAATCTTTTTTACCCTAAATACCTTAGTATGAAGTACCTTATCCGTTGTATAGCAGTCATAATGCTGTATACGAATTTCACCCTCTCCTGGGCTCAAACCAATGAAGAAAAGGCCCTTGCATTAATTGCTGCTTTTGAGTCGGGGGATACAACCGCCTTGGATTTTGTAAGTGATGATACCTACATCAACCACAACCTATCTGTTCCATCAGGGAAGGGCGTTTTATCTGGTTTTATTACAGGTAGCCCCTCCGGTGTTACGACTAACACGGTTCGCAGCTTTGAGGTAGGAGACATTGTGGTAACTCATAGCGTGTATGGAGGGGTTTGGAACGGAGGAACTCCCCAGGTCGCCTTTGATGTATTCCGCTTTGCGGACGGTTTGATCGTGGAACATTGGGATAACTTGGCAGAAGAGGTGGATGATATGGATGGGACCTCCCAAACCGATGGGGCGCTAACTCCTGCAACTGACCTAGACAGTACAGAAGCCAACCAAGCCTTGCTAGAGGAAATGGCAGAAGTCCTATTTGTCAATGGGGACTGGACGAGAGTAAGGGAGTATTTTAACCTAGATGCCTACATTCAACACAGCCTGGGAGCCGGTCCAGATGGAGCTTTCTTAGAAAGCTTAGAAGGGCAAATGGGTCTTTCCTTCTACGACGATGTGAAATTTGTGTATACCCTGGGCAACTTTGGTTTGGTCATGTCGCAAGGTCCCGATATCACTGGTCAAGACTCAGTTGGTACCTACGCGTATTATGATTTATTCCGATTGGATAGTGGGTTAATCGTTGAGCATTGGGATGTCATACAGCTCATTCCTCCTCAAGACCAGTGGGCCAACAAGAATGGGAAATGGGGTGACGATGCTATATTCGCTATACCTGAGACCCTGTCCATAAACGACTCTAGCTTTTTCCCAGAAGATATCGTCACGGCAAACAATACAGTATATCTGAGTGGGATTAACGATGGTACCATAAGGTTTTTTGATTTGAACCTACCTGCTCCTACCCTACAGATGTTTGCCATGGCCGAGGAAGGCTTTGCGCAAAGTTGGGGGCTAGCAAGTGACGGGGAAATCTTACTGAATATTCTGAATAATCCTGATTTTTTTGATCCTTCAAATAATGGAGCGAGTAAGCTAGTTCAATATGACTTAGCTACGGGGGACAAAACGGATGAATGGGATCTACCGGCCCAAACCGTGAGTAACTCTGTGCAAATAGTGGAGGGTAAGTACTACGTATGTGAATGGTCTCCCACTCCTCGAATCATTGAAATTGATCCTACTACTGGGGACATCAATGAAAACTGGTTTACGAGCGACGAGTGGGACGCTTCTATCAGTGCGCTAGGTGGGGTCATTTACGACGACGAAGGAGCCTTTTATATTTCCCAAGGAAATAAGATGTGGTACTTACCTATTAGTGAGGGTACTCCTGGCACGCTCCAAGAGGTAACGGTAAGGGGGATAAATGTCATTGATGCAGATGGCATTACATGGGCAGGAAACAATACGTTATACTATGCCCAAAATGATGCCTTCAATCCAGAGAATGCAGGAACTGTTTACAAAGTGGTGTTTACCGACAGTGTAACGGCAATCGGAAGGGTCTTAGCATCGGAGCTTGACGATACCTCCGGCGTATGGTATGTAGAGGATGAAGAAGATGAGTACGTACTGGTAAATGAATCCCAGATGGGTGCTTGGTTTGGATTTAAAGAACTAGAGCTACCCATTACTATCACAAGACTTTCGTTAGAGTTAACCCATGAAGAAAAGGCCCTTGCACTGATCGCTGCTTTTGAGTCGGGCGATACAACCGCCTTGGATTTTGTAAGTGATGATACCTATATCAATCACAACCTGTCCGTTCCTTCTGGGAAGGGCGTTTTATCTGGTTTTATTACAGGGAGTCCCTCAGGTGTCACAACTAGTACCGTTCGTTCTTTTGAAATAGGTGATATCGTAGTTACGCATAGTGTCTATGGTGGCGTTTGGAATGGGGGCACTCCGCAGGTGGCCTTCGATGTATTCCGATTTGAGGAGGGGCTCATTGTAGAACACTGGGATAATCTTGCAGAATTGGTGGATGATATGGACGGTACAACCCAAACGGATGGAGTGGTAACCCCTGCAACTGATCTGGACAGCACAGCCACTAACCAGGCTTTGCTAGAAGAAATGGCAGAAGTCCTATTCGTCAATGGGGATTGGACCCGGGTAAGGGAGTTCTTCAACCTAGATGCCTACATCCAGCATAGCGTGGGAGCAGGCCCAGATGGAGCCTTCTTAGAAACCTTGGAAGGTCAAACAGGATTGTCATTTTATGACGACGTAAAATTCGTCTATACACTTGGGAACTTTGGACTAGTGATGTCCCAGGGCCCAGATATTACGGGGCAGGATTCGGTTGGTACCTATGCGTATTACGATTTGTTCCGACTGGACAGTGGCCTAATCGTAGAGCACTGGGATGTCATTCAACTCATTCCACCCCAAGACCAATGGGCCAACAACAATGGAAAATGGGGCGACGATGCAATATCTGTATCCACCAAGAATGTCCTGGCTAATTTTGCTAGCGTGAGTCTTGCACCCAATCCATTCCGTCATACAACTGAGTTCGAAGTTCAATTGACAAAAGCTGGGGAGTTTCAGTTCCAGGTATTTGATCTCTCAGGAAGAGAAGTAAGCAGGCGGACCTTACAATTAAAGGAAGGTAGCAATAGCTTCTCTTACGACGCAGGAAATCTATCTAGTGGAATCTATAACTACAAATTGAGCCATCAATTGGGATCTATTAGTGGTAAGATGCTCGTGGTAGACTGAAATGAGATGAGTGTGAATTAGTTAAGTTAGGATGTAGTTGGGGGTAGCGTAAATGCTTTGCCCCCATACATTCTCACCTTTTTATTAGAAGTCTAACAAACATTTAATATGGATTATCCATTTGATTATATCGTCATTGGAGGTGGTACAGCTGGTCCGGTGGTTGCTACTCGATTAACAGAAGATCCTGCAAACACTGTATTACTCTTGGAAGCAGGAAAGGAAAACTCCAAAGAAGCTATTGGGTATGTCAATGGTGCTGGACAGATGTGGGCACCTGATACCAACTGGGGTTATAATTCTACCCCTCAAGAGGGGCTTAATGGTCGAGAGATCATGCAACCCCGTGGGAAGGTTATGGGAGGCTCAGCCGCCATCAATATCGGCTCCTGGTCGCGTGGTGTCGCAGCAAATTACAACAGTTGGGGTCTGGAAGGCTGGGATTGGGAGACCATTTTGCAATGGTACCTAAAAATCGAAGACAGCGACCGAGGAGCAAATGCGTTTCGGGGGGTAGGCGGTCCCATGAAATTGGAGACTACCCCAGAGGGTACCTTTATGACCCAGGTGTTCCGACAAGCCTGTATCGAAGTAGGTTTAGGAGCAACGGATGACCTCAACGCAGCACAAAATGAAGGCTTTGATGTATGGCAATGTATTTACAGAAAGGGTCGTCGCCATAATACCATTACCAATTACTTGGATGGAGCTAGGTTGCGTCCGAACCTGGCCATTCAGACTGAAGCTTTTGTGTCTAAAGTACTCATTGAAAATGGAGTGGCTATTGGAGTAGAATATGTTCAAGGTGGTGAGAGCAAAACCATAAAAGCGAATAAGGAAATAATTATTTGTACGGGCGCCTATGCGACGCCCAAAATTTTGATGCATTCCGGAATTGGCCCAGCCGATTATTTGAAGCATTTGGGTATAGAAGTAGTAAAAGATGTACCAGGGGTAGGCGAAAACCTGGCGGATCACCTTCGGACCGATATTGGGGTAACGGCTCCCGATGGGGTAGGCGTTTCGCTACGAGCCTACCCACAAGATCCTACTCAACTGGAAGAATGGCGTAAGACGGGCTACGGCCCCCTTTCTGTCGCAGAGAATACCAGTGTGGCCTTTTTTAAGTCTTCCTCAGAAGTACCTGTTGCTGATATGGAATTGATGTTCAACATCAATGCACCGGTTGCCTGGGGCGCTCCACCCCCTAAAAACGCAGGTTACCATATTGATGTCGGATTGGTCCAACCCAAAAGTAAGGGTAATATTCGGTTAGCCTCTGCTGACCCACAGGATACAATTTTGGTTAATCCCAATTATTTAGGAGATGTACAGGATGTGGAAACCTACATTAAAGGCATCAGGACTGCACTAAAGTTTACACAAACGTATGCCTTGAAACCTTTTACAGATCCTGCAACATTAACCTTGCAGGTAGATGTTTCAGATGCGGAAATTGAAGATTACATCAGAAATAGGGCAGAGTCTATATACCACCCGGTAGGGTCCGCAAAAATGGGAAACGCTGATGATCCCATGGCTGTGGTTAATACCCAATTACAAGTACGTGGGATACAGAATTTAAGAGTAGCGGATGCCTCTGTCATTCCCAATTTAATAAGTGGACATACGATGGCGCCCACCATTTTGGTCGCCGAACGTGTGGCAGATTTTATCACAAATAATCTATAAGAAAATGAATATCATGAAATTATTATCATCAAAACTTCTCTTAACTGCTGCCTTTGTAGGGTGCCTTACAACTTTTACACAGGCTCAAGATGACAAAAGTCAACAAACACTTGAAACCGCCCAATCCTTCCTACAAGCTGCGGGTATGGGAGATATGGAAGCCTTGGAAAAGCTGATGGCAGAAGATTTTGTTTGGCATAATGAAGGGGATAAGGAAATCCCTTGGATAGGCAACTGGGAAGGTAAAGAGGTGGTATTGAAAGAGTTCTTACCTGCCTTTGGTGCGGGGCTAAAGACGACTAGCTGGACAACGGATTATTCCTTTGCCAAAGATGACCAAGCTGTGTTCTTAGGAACGATGAGTGCGGAGGCTACCAATACAGGATCTAATACGGGCACCTTCACTTGGGCGGTTCGAGTACATGTGGTAGAGGGAAAGGTGAAGAGCTGGAATTGGCTGGAAGACAGCTATGCTGTTTCTCGTGCCTATCACGAAAACTAGGGGCTTAGGATCTTAATTTTATACGCATTGGTGGATCAAGGGCTTTAAGTCTTGCTACCTTGATTCCCAATGCTTTTTTTGTCTAAGCGTTAAGAACGGCTTTATGTCCCTTCATAAATCCATTGGTTGATGAAGTTTTTGGGTTGTCAGCAGGAATCAATTTCAACTTATCTAATCGCAATCTTTGGAGAAAACTGGTCGGAGGAAATCCAGCATAAGAGTAACTCCCTATTCTTCCTCCTTAATTCAGCTTAAAAAAGAATCAACTACCGTCCCTTTTGCTCTAACTTAGCTTCCCCTATCCAACTAATAAATCTACTGCGCGCCTAGCTGAGCGGGCAGCCGTATGGACACTCCCCCAGTCATTTCCTTCCGTGTAACATGTTCCTGCAAACAGCAGTTTGTCTCCAATAGGTTCACCCAGTGTTCGAATGCGTCGCCAATTTTCGTGATCATATACATAAGCTCCTTGGATATAGGGCTCCGCATTCCAATTTTGGGAGATATGTTTCACATAGCTCGCTGATGCCTTATTATCAAAGAGCTCGTCCAGTTCGGTCAGCATATGTTGGATCAGTGCATCTCCTGTCAACTGGCGATAGGGTAGTGTACCTGTGCCTACCGTAAACAAGCCCAAAATATGGCGATCTGTTTGTTGGCCATAAGCCGCGTCATAATACAGCTTTTGGCCTGCTGTTTCTGGCTGAATGTTAAAGGCGACAAAGGCTGGGTAAAACTTCTCCGAGAATTCAATAAAGGCTTTAAAGCCATCCCAAACGGTAGCTTGATTAATTGCCGCTAATTTATCATCTGGAAGTTCTGGGGTGAAGCGTATAGAAGCCTGCTGGAGCATTTTTACAGGAACTGTAACGATAACTCTGTTGGCTGTAAAGGTTTGGCTTTGTGTTTGTACCAGTACCTCTTCTCCTGAATAATCAATAGATTCGACGACCGTATTATAGCGTATGACCCCTTCTAAAGCAGGAACAATGTATTGGTCAAAAAAGTCGAACCAGGTCGAACCGATAAATTTTTGGTCAATTGTAAAACCGACATCACTGACGGAAATACGTTGACCCTCGAATAAGCCATAGTCCACATCCGGGTTATAAGGCGTTGTAGCTACATCTAATGATATAGAAGAGTCATTGATGATCTCTTCGAATATCCCCCGCTCGATATGGAGCCACTCTGCACCTAGGGGAATGGGAAAATCAGCGAAGTCTATTGTGCGTTTCATCCTGCCTCCATAGGTAGAGGAAGCCTCTAAAATTTCGGCTTCGATACCCCTTTGTTTGAGTAAATATGCCGCAGAAAGCCCTGCTGCTCCTGCCCCAATAATGATAACTTTTTCTCCTGAATTGATCGGGGTGATCTCTTCTGTGCAGGCGCTGAGAGAGGCGTGAAAGGGTAACCCTATCCCTAAGACGCCACACATCTTTATAAATTCTTTTCTAGTCATATTCATTTTCCAATTGATTTTAATATTGTCCTAAAAACTTCCCAATCTCCTTATATGCAACGCATATTGTCTTGTTGCTCCACCATAGTCAAAGGTGAGATATCGTGTGGAAATCTCTCCAAAAACGGGATGGATTACTTCATTTTGAGAGTATATATGCAAACAGAAAATTGGGAACAGTATGATAAGTAGTAAGGGGAGGCTTCCAGTGGGTGTGTGAAGTCGCATAAATAGATATTTGTTATACACAAATATGTATTTCGCAGAGCGATGCGGAGTCCGAATAGGCTAAAATTGTGGAATTCCGGACGTATTTAATGTATTGGGACTTTGATTTTGAGCTGAGAACGTTTGTACCCAGAGGGGGTCTGCCCTGTAAACTTCTTAAATACAGCGTTGAAGGTAGACTTTGACTTGAAGCCGCTTTCCAAGGCAATGCCCATAATGGTGTAGTTGTTGAAAGCGGGATCCAGTAATTTTGACTTCACCGCTTCAACCCTATAGGTATTCACAAATTCAAAGAAGTTTTTTTGCTCCTTTTCATTGATAATCTGAGATACATACCCACTACTTATTTGGAGGCGTTCTGAGAGACTATTGAGCGTTAGGTCAACGTCTTCGTAGAGCTTTTCTTCCTCCATCAATGCCAATAGACTTTCATGATATCTTTCTGTATTTGCCGAAAGTTTGGTGGGCATGGAGGTCTTATCTCCCTTTTCAGGGGTAAACGGGACGGCTTGAAACCAATTGCTCTGCAAAATCACAAAATAACCCACCCAGAATAAAGACATTACAAGTCCAAGGGTAAGGACCTCAAAGGTAAACTCAGATGCATCGAAGAAGCC
>JBCCTX010000040.1:0-33062 GCA_039197765.1 Bacteroidota bacterium | reverse complement strand
CGCGCTAATACTCGCAGTAGCTCAACAACAGTTTGCACTTATTTACCTAGAGGGTAGCGACCTTCCCTTCCCCATAAGCCTCCAACTCAACGACTTTTTATTGATCTGTTCTACAGTATTTTTCCTCTGTGGTCTAGCTTCTTTCTACCCTTCTTATCATGCTGGTAAATTAGAGGTAATAGATGGATTAAAGCGATGAATTCACGGATCAAATAGTCCACAGTTTACCGTAAACTTGATAGTAAATCTAAGGTACATTTTTCATCCCTTATCTACCTCATACCTACTACCTCATACTTACTTTTTATACCACGGACTACGGACCACCGACTACTTACTACCTACTACCTCACCCCCTTCATTAGCTCATACTGTTCCATTTCCTTACAATCCACTCTATACCCAAAAGCCCTAGTAAGACCCACAGGAGCCAAGGAAAATCTATGAGCGACTGCCGTTGGGTTTTAAAATCCACTACAGGCTTTAGGGAAGGGAGTTCCCTGAGCTTATCGGTCAAACTCTCAATTTCTCTTCCATAGACAAACTCGCCCTCTGTACGCAAAGCAAGCTGTCGCATGACTTCCTCATTGGCCTGGAGCTTAAAGTGCTCGATGTTAGATCGACCAATTGAAAAAGTTCCCTTATCTCTTCCTACTGGGGACTCATTTTTTCTTCCTTCTGCCATATAGGAATAGGTACCCTCTTCCAAATTGAAGAGTTCAGTGGTATACTGTCCTTGAGAAACTTCATTTAAATAGATTTCATCTACCGTTCCCTTGGGGCGGGTGAGCTTCACCTTTATTTCTACGCCACTTATGGGGTTATAGCTATCGTCATAGGCCTGACCTTTCATTACGACAGGTTCACTCCCCGTAAAAATTGTTTTGGCAGGCTCCACTATAAATTTGCGCTTATCATCGGTAACGGTAAGCCATTTGACGTTGTTGATGACCCAATCATCAAATGCGTCATAGGTATCTCTTTCCAAATAACTATGCGTCCGCATCCTCCAGAAATTCTCTCCTATGAAGCACATATTCTTCTTACCCAAAAAGTTCTGTAGCGCATATACGGGATAATCTAGGGTAACATTTTTGATTCTTGTAGTGGCAAATACCTCAGCAGTAGCCTTCGCTTCCCAGGTAGATCGATTCCGAAAAATTGGCGGGGTACCATTGGCCCAATTCATCCATTCCCTTTCAAAGGAGTAGGTAGAATGTTTTTGATAAGCTGGGAGGAAATTGGCAATCACCTCCTCAGAACGAAATTTCAACTCTGAGGGGGTTAATCCCATAAAATCGTAAAGGGGTTTAAGGGTTTGCAGATCTGTCGTTTTCCCCACAAATACCATTAAGGGTTTATTTTCCTCCTCTACTAGTTTGCGAATCTGGGCGACTACGGCAGCATCACTCCTACTTTGTGGAAAATTGTGAAGCAGGAGTAAATCAAACGCTTCGAGGTCAACAGTATTGGGAGAATTGTAAAAAGTACCATCCTTCTTTAGGATAAAGGGGGACATTTCATAGCTCTCATCTCGCTCAAAGACCCTTCTGAGCGCCCCGATGTCTGGGTGTGGAGACCCTGCAAACAAGGCAATCTTTCTCCGAGTCTCTAATACATTCACAAATATTTTCCGCGTATTGTTTCGATACGAAATTTCATTGGAAAGCCGACTTACTTGTAAGGTGTAGGACTGTAGGCCCGTTTCTTCGGGTTTGATGAAAAAGGTTGGATTGGCACTTACCTGGGAACCTCCTAGGGTAAGGGTCTGAGTATCTAACACTTTACCCTTGTGAAGAATACTCACCTTAACAGGCTGTCTTTTATACCCCAAAATTTGTACTTGACACCGTATGGGCATCTCACTCTGTAAGTAAGCAATTTCGTTGTACAAAAGATCTTGAATAGAAACGTCTCGCTGCTGTGTAGTATCCCCCAGAAGAACAGTATACAGGGGTTGAGACATTTTTTCTGAGACAAACAAGGGGTTTATCCCTGCTGTACTTATTCCATCAGAAGCCAACACGATTGCCCCCAAATTCTGGTTTTGGTACCTGCGTTGAATTTCCTCAAGGGCTAAAGATAGATTGGTCCCCGCAGCCTCAAAGCGCAGCGAATCCTTTTGTTCGAGGCTTTGGATTTGAGAAGAAAAACCCCATAAATCTACCTCGACATTATCCTCTCCGAAAGATTGAACAAAACCTTCCAGTAATTGAGGGTATTCCTGGGTTACAAAGGTTGAATCCTTCTGAATCAACAGGCTTTCAGAGGTATCTTGCAGGACGGCCACAATAGGGGGATAACTAATCCGTTGGAGGTAATTGAAAAGAGGTTCCAATAACAAGAACCCTACCAGGGAAAATGCGAGAAACCGCAGGATACCTAGCAAAACCTGTTGAAAAGGGCTAAGCAGATCTCGAGTTCTCCTATACAACCACCAACTGAGTAAAGTAGATACAAGCAGAATTGGGATGAGCCAGTAAGGAGAATAGTTAAAGGCAAATTCCATAATGAATTGTTTCCAGTGTTGTTGGAGCGTTCGCCTAGGTTAATGTAGAGGTGAACCCCAGAAATATTTCTGTTTTACTTTACGAAGAAAATGCAAAAGAGGTATTAGGCCATAACCATTCCCCCATCCACATTAAATACCTGTCCCGTGATATACGAGGCCATGTCCGATGCGAGGAAAACACATAGGTCCGCGACATCCTTGGGTTCACCTGCCCGCTGAAGGGGGATGGATTTCACCCAATTTTCCAATTCCTTTTCCGGTATCTTCTCAGTCATTTCAGTAGCGATAAATCCTGGTGCAACCACGTTGGCTCGGATATTCCGCGAACCCACCTCTCTGGCCACAGATTTGGTAAACCCAATGATACCCGATTTAGAAGCTGCATAATTCGCTTGCCCTGCATTTCCCTGTAACCCCACAACAGAACTGATGTTAATATAAACGCCTTGCCTCTGGCGCATCATTTGCCGAAGACTGGCCTTGGTCGTGAAAAAAATACTATTGAGGTTGGTTTGAATGACGTCATTCCATTGATCCAGTTTCATTCGCAATAAGAGGGTATCTTGGGTGATGCCTGCATTATTTACCACAATATCGATCCGCTCTTCCTGTTTGATTATTTCCTCTACAACCTTTTGGGTCGCTTCAAAATCCGCAGCGTCTACCTGATGGCCCACGCAATGAACCCCTTTCTGCTTTAATTCCTCTTCGAGGGCCTGTGCGCGCTCCACAGAAGACCGGAACGTAAAATGTACATGGGCACCTTGATCGGCAAAAGCCTCTGCGATCGAACGACCAATGCCTCTTGTAGCTCCTGTGATAAGGGCGACTTTTTCCGCAAGTAAACTCATAAATATTCCAATAAATTTCAGCGAATATACTTACAAGACTCGAAAAGTTCCCATTCTAACTTGAAAACCAATCCCAAATCAATTCGAAATCTTCCCAATCTTTTTTCTGGAGTTGAACGATTCGATCTAGGTAATGGATAGAAAGGGTCGTCCCATCCCGTGAAGGGCTTGCATAGTGTAAGGGAAAAACGTGGTTCTCATGACCAAAAAGAATTTCATAAACAGACAAAACTGCAAAGTGTTTATCTAGAAAAAATACCTCTGCTACTTGTCTCTTTAGCTGGGAATAGGCCAATAGGTTACCTAATAACAATGACAAGACAGTTCCAATGAGGGCAAAGCCCAACACGTTTTGCCCCAAATATACTTTGAGCATGACCCCTAACATAACCAATAGCATACCTGCCCCATAAAACTGCATAGCACTCTCCTGAAAAATAAGCCAGCGGTTTTTGCTTTGTGGATAATTTATGGAACGAAAGCTTGTCATAAACATGTAAGGTTTTACAAATTTTGTTACCTTTTTACTCTCAGAGAGTAGGGAGCGTTAAGAGAATAGGAAAGAGCCTTTCAATAAAGTAATAAGGATCAGCGAAATAAACATTTTTCATGCTAATAAATTTTTGAACAACATTCCAATAATATATCATTCAAGCAAAATGTTTATATACTTATTTGTTTGTTTATACTGATAAATGTACATACTTTTGAAATGTTTTTATTGCACACGCTACCCCTTATCTATACCATACCTTTAGCCAAAACTATCCGATTTTTATGATGCACACTGACCCCTCTAATTGGTATAAGAAGTACCTTCGTTCTTTATCAACGATGGGCTCCTTAGTATGTTGGGTTTTGTTTCTGGTTTATCCCAATATCGCCAATGCCCAGACTACCTGCTCAGCCCCTTTTTTCTCAGAATATATTGAAGGTTCCAGTGCGAACAAAGGCTTAGAACTCTTTAATCCTTCTGATGAAGCGATTAATCTTGCAAATTATACTATTGAGGTATATGTAAATGGCAATAGCGATCCAAGATTTACCCTTGTTCCCCAAGGATTTCTCGCTCCTAAAGCTACATATTCTATCTCCAACTCCAATGCAGATTTTGCTGCTAACAGTGATACGAGTGCTTCGGTTGCTGGATTCAATGGAGATGATGCCGTAATACTTATCGATTCAGAAGGTAATACACTAGATGCAATAGGAGTCGTGGGAGAAGATCCTGGAATCTCCTGGACAGCAGGAGAGGGTTCTACAAGCAATCATACACTTGTTAGAAACCCCACTGTTACAGAAGGTACTGCCAACTGGACAGAAGGAGCCACCCAATGGACAATCCTTGAGCAAGATGATTTTTCAAATCTAGGTGTCCACACATTCGATACAAGTGCTTGTGCGGAAAGTACAGGGCCCAATGGTCTGACCATCGTTTTCAATGAATTTCAGTTTGCGGATTTGGACCAAGTTGAATTAAAGAATTACAGTTCGGATACCATCGATATCTCAACTTGGTGGTTATGTGCACAATTTGTCTACGTTCAGTTATCTGATGATGCCTTAACCATCACAGGGAATACAAACGTAGCTCCAGGAGAAATTGTTACTGTAACTGGATTCAATTTGGATGATCAAGCATCTGATTTAGGCTTATATAGCAACAATTCTTTTGCAAACTCGGATGCAATGGTTGCCTTTGTACAATATGGAGGTGCGGGGATTGGAAGAGAAAACGTAGCTGCTGCTGCAGGAATATGGGAAGCTGGAGATTTTATAACCATAGACGCAGGTAATTCAGCTGAATTTACCGGCACACCCCAAAGTGGTTCAGCCTTGTTGGCTTCGGTAGATTATGTAGAACAAGAAGACCCTACCTTTGGTGAGGAAAACAAGCTCGTCTGCACAGCAAATGCAGGAACATTAATTGGGCTTCCAGTCGCCGATGATGATTGTGAAGATGGATCAGTAACCTTAATAGCTGAGCCGAATGGAGATGCATCCATTCCCAGTGGTTACAACACCACCTTTGTATTGACATCTGGAGACAACCTTCTGGTAATAGCTACCAGTGAAAGTCCCGAATTCGAAGTAGGAGAAGATGGCTTTTACACCATCCATACCCTAGTCTATAATCCAGATACGGCAAGCCCTGATTTTCTCGACCTTAGCCTTATTACTCCAGAAAGTACGGGATTTGACTTATTAGACCTTATTATTGAAAATGATATATGTGCCTCCCTCGATGCAGCAGGGGCACCCTTTGATATAGTTTGTACCCCAACAGATACTTGCGCAGCAAATGCAGGTACCCTAACGGCTGATCCCTTTGGAGAAATTGACTGTATAGATCCTGAAGGGGGTAACCTGGAAATCAGTGCTACTCAGAACGGAGATGCAAATGTACCGGAAGCGTTCACCGTTTCCTATGTGCTTACTACCGGCGAAGGTCTCATAATCCAGAATTTAGGGGAGAGTCCAAACTTTATCGTTACTGAGCCTGGAAGCTACACCATCCATACCCTTGTATATGCGGGCAATGAAGAATTGATGGATTTTCTGGATTTGTCAGGGCTTGTCTTAGGAGAAACTACGGCTGCAGAAGTATTGGATATTATTAAAGAAGCAAATGTTTGTGCGGATTTAGATGTCGAGGGAGCTTCTTTTATTATAGAAATATGTGAAATAGTGGATACATGTGCCGCATCCTCAGGTTCATTAACACCTGATGAATTTGATGGCTGTTTAGGGACCGATAGCCCTACCACAGAAATCAGTGCAAGCTCAAATGGAGACGCTACCATTCCAGAGGGATATACCCAGGTATATGTACTCACATCTGGAACTGAGCTGATTATCAGAGCTACTTCTGACCTGCCAACCTTCACCGTAGATGAAGCAGGCTTATATACCATTCATTCCCTGGTTGCAGAATTAGATTCTGCCAGTGATAACTTTTTAGACTTATCTGTAATAGAACTCGGGAAAACTACAGGTGCAGAAGTTGTCGCCTTGATAGCAGAGCTAGGCTTGTGTGCCTCTTTGGATGTAGCGGGAGCCCCATTTGAAGTAGACTCATGTACGATTATTGAGCCAGCCCCCAACTGCCTCTTCTTTTCTGAATATGTAGAAGGCAGTTCAGATAATAAGGCGCTGGAAATTTACAACGCCTGCGATGAAACAGTAGATCTTAGCAATTATCAAGTGCTAACTTTTGTGAATGGGGCTACAGAGCCTAGGTTTTCTTTTATTCCTGGAGGTATCCTAGAACCCGGCGAAGTGCTGGTTATCTGTGAAGGCAGCGTCGAATTTCCAGATCAATGTGATACCACCTCTTCTGTTACAGGCTTTAATGGAAATGATGCGATCGCCTTGGTCAACCTCACAAATGGAGATACCCTAGATATTATTGGGATAATCGGAGAAGATCCTGGAACGGAATGGGAAGTCGATAATGGAACAACGGCCAACAATACCTTGATTCGTAAGTCCTTTGTGATCCAAGGGAATACAGACTGGACAACTGCCCAGAATGAGTGGCTAGGAATTGGACTAGACGTTGCGGATTCCTTAGGAACCCATCCACACGAAGAAGGCCCGATAGATACTACAGATTGTATAGCGGATGCCGGTTCGCTTACGCCTAATGATCTAGGGGAAGAGGACTGCGTAATTCCAGACAGTACTACGATTGAAATCTCAGCTACTCCAAATGGAGATGCCGTCATTGAGGTGGGTTTTGGCAGGATGTACGTCCTCACCCAAGGTGAGGAATTACTAATCCTTGAAACAAGTTCTTCTCCAGCGTTTGAGATTTCTCAACCGGGATTCTATACTATACATACCTTGGTATTAAATGCTGATCCTGAAAGCTCAGACTTTATAACTATAGATACCGCTATTGTCCTGGGACAAACTACAGGGGTCCAAGTAGTAGAACTCATTGAGTCTTCAGGGATTTGTGCAGCACTGGATGTTACAGGTGCATCCTTCACCATTGGAGAATGTATCATAGACGAGCCTTGTACAGCAGATGCAGGCGTGTTGGTCTTTTCTACAGTTACCCCCTTTGATTGCCTAAGTCCGGAGACACCCGCATTTCCTCTCACTGTAGAGGTAGCTGATGCAGTTATTCCAGAAGGATATACCCTCCGCATTTTACTTGCAGAAGGTGCAGATCAAGTCATCCAGGAAATTAGTGAACCTGGGAGTTTCTCGCTCTCTGAAGAGGGTATTTTCACCTTTCACTCCTTTGTGTATAACCCCGATACTACCAGCGAGAATTTCTTCGATGTATCAACGATAATTTTGGGTTCAACCACTACCATGGATGTCATGACTTCCCTTGAAGAAGCCGGAATCTGTGCAGACTTTTTTCAATCAGATGGCGACGGATTTGAAATTGATTCTTGTGCCCTCGTTGAAGAAGCACCGAATTGCCTCTTCTTCTCAGAATATGTAGAAGGAAGTTCTAGCAACAAAGCACTAGAAGTTTACAATGCGTGTGATGATACAGTAGATTTATCCAACTACGAAGTCCTGACCTTTGTCAATGGAGATACTTCTCCCAGATTCTCTTTCATCCCTGAAGGGGAATTGGCGCCCGGTGAAGTCCTTGTCATTTGTAATGGAGGAGTTGAATTTCTAGAAAAATGTGATACAACGGCCTCCATTACTGGATTCAATGGAAACGACGCCATTGCGCTTGTGAATCTATCAAATGGCGATACCTTAGATATTATTGGAGTTATTGGGGAAGATCCCGGAACTGAATGGGAAGTAGATAATGGGACTACTGCCAATAATACATTGATTCGTAAATCCTTTGTCGTTCAAGGAAATTTAGACTGGAGCACGGCTCAAAATGAATGGCTAGGCATTGGGCTGGATGTAGTTGACTCGTTGGGAACTCACCCACATGAAGTAGCCCCTATTGATACCACCCAAACCTGTGAAATAGACCCTGGATCTATCGTACCTGATGAGATTGGGGAACCAGGATGCATTGTTCCTGGAGAAACAGAATCTGTCACACTTTCAGCTACTCCCGTTGGAGATATCGTACTACAAGAGGGATTTGAATCTCGATATGTGTTGACTACTGGAGAAGAGCTGCTTATCCTGGAGTTAAGTGATGAGCCCACCTTTGAAGTAACTGAAGAAGGTCTGTATACCATTCACACTTTGGTGATTAATTCAGATCCAAGCAGTCAAGACTTTATTACCCTTGATACAAGCATTATTATGGGTGAGACTACGGGATTAGATATCCTAGAAATCATCGATTCCACAGGAATCTGCGCGGTATTAGACCCATCTGGGGCCCCCTTTTCGCTTGCTATCTGTGATACTTCCGCTACGACATGCGAAGCTGATGCCGGAAGTTTAACTGCAGACGAGTTGCCAGAGGGCGCTTGCCTCGATGAAGAAACTCCCTCCTTGGTGATTTCTGCAAGTATTGTGGAAGAACCCATAGTACCAGAGGGTAGCATTTTTGGCTGGATATTGACCGAAGGATCGGATCTTAGTCTGGTTGCTGCAGATTCAATAGCGAGCTTTGAGGTGAGTGAACCCGGATCCTATACCATCCATACCGTAGTATTGGATACGACAAATGAATTTTTTGATACCCTTGACACTGCTTCTATAGAGGCCATAATAGAAGAATTTGAAAATGCAGTAGATATTATAATCTTCCTATCTGAAGCTAACATATGTGCAGCTGTAGATGTGGAAGGAGCTTCCTTCACCATTGAAGACTGTCTCGACCCAGATCCAGACCCAGACCCAACGGGGGATTGTCCCGAGGTGTGCACCTTAAGCAATTGGAATGGGAATCTGGGAGGACCGGACTACGTCCAACCGCTTAACCAGGCTGTAGTTATCCAAATTTCTCCCCTAGATCCCTACTTGATGCATGGAGACAGATCCAATTACCAGCGCTTTGTGTGGGAAACTCAGGGAATTTTTACGAAGTATGAAGACCGGGCAACTATTACCGGTAGACTGGTCAGCAAAGTAGACTCAGGAGCCATCTTTGATTTAGAAATGCTACTCGTAAGCCCTATGAATTGGGAAGAATTTTCCTCCATACCAGGAAGAGGAGAAATTTATGGAACGCCTGGGTTAGAGGATCAATACCTAGATTGGGAGTATTGGTATATAAGCGACGAGAGTAAAATGATAGGCGCAGGCTCCTTGGAAGGAATTGAGATTTCCATGTATCATGCCCCTAGGGATAGTAGCAAGGCTCTGCAAGTTGGGATTGGTGCCAACCACAAAGATTTTGATTTTGGAATCGCTGGCTGGTTCGGATATACGGGTGTCTTTAATGGAGAAGAGTTTAGTGCTCTGGGAGATATCACCGTAGACATAGATGAATGTACGAAGGCTGATACTTGTGGTGAAAATGCTAGTCAATCCTTTGTCAAAGATATCAGCGTTGAGTCTGTACCAGAATCTAAGATTAAGCTCCAATGGACTGTGAGTCCAGAATTGGGCCTATCAGCTGGGCTTTTTGTAGAAAGAGCCTCCAGCAATGGTTCATTTGAGGTAGTTGGACAGCTGTCCTCCACTTCCACAGAATCCAATTTCAATTATACTTTCATTGATGATGCAAGTAATCTAACTGGAAAGGGAGAGGTACTATATCGGATTAGGGTAAAAGATACAAACTATCAAGGCTTCAGTGAGACTGTCAGGCTAGAACTTTCCGATACCTATCGTTTTGACCTATTTCCCAACCCTGCTGAGCGATTCCTCAATGTACGGGATAACAATCCCCAAGTAGGTACCTATACATTTAAGGTATTTGACCTAAATGGCAGAGTTCTCCAAGAGAAATCTGTAAAGAACTTCAACGGGAATTATTTACTGGATGGAAGCCAACTTCCCAATAGTGTTCACATTCTTCAGATCACTGCTCCAGATGGAGGAATAAGTACCCTGCGCTTTTCCATCAAATAAAGATTGTACATATATATTAAGCCTTCCCGTTCAATGGGAAGGCTTTTTTATTGGCTTTAGATGCTGCACTAAGTAATACCTACCGTCGAAACTCTATGACACTCATCAATTCATTGAAGGCATTCAACGCCGGTTCACTTCCTGCTAGCCTTTCTCGTACCCTTGGGACCATTCTGCGCATTTTTCTCGGATAATCCTCAGCCATGAGCCTGAGCAGAAAATCCGTTCGGGTCTTACCATCCATACCTTTATACCATGCATCAATCTCATCCTTCATAACGCCTAACGCCCACTCATTATCTGAGGAAAACTTTTGTAGATGAGTGATGGTCCCCTCTTGCGTAGGGATTTCTAAGGCCTCTTCCATTACTTTAGCCATTACTTGGCTGAGAATGTGATATTTTTCTTCTGTATCTCGGTATAAATCCTCAGCGAGAACATCTAACTCTCCACGGGTCCTCGCACTCAGGGTTCCCTCCTGTACAGGTGGAGCACAGGATACTGTACACCCCAAGAAAAAGATCCCCCACAAGAAGGCTTTCTGCATCATCGATCCAAATATTCCTATCTTATCCATTGAAAATATTTGCATAAATTTAGGACCAAATTTAGTCTGTATGAAATATATACACCTTCTGGCCTTTTTTTTCGCGTTTACCTGTTTCAACCCCCTTGTTGCTCAAAAAATCAAAAAAAATAAAGACTATATCGCCATAATTTCAACCGAATTCGGGGAAATCCACTTAGTTTTATACGACGACACCCCTAAGCATAAGCAAAACTTCCTAAAACTAGCTTCGGAAGGCTTTTATGATGAAAGTACCTTTCACAGGGTCATGAATAATTTCATGATACAGGGAGGAGATCCTGAATCAAAACCTGGGGGGAATGACAAAAAAATTGGAATGGGTGGACCGGGCTATACAGTTTCTGCTGAATTACTCCCCAAGTATCGCCATGATAAAGGTGCGCTAGCAGCTGCCAGGCAACCCGATCGGATTAATCCTGAATATAGCTCTAGTGGATCACAGTTTTATATCGTTCAAAGCGAAAAGGGAGCCCACCATCTAGATAAGACCTATACCATCTTTGGCAAAGTCATCAAGGGAATAGATGTGGTAGATAAAATTGCCGAACAGCCTGTTGGAAGGGGGAGTCGCCCCATTGAATCTATCCCCATGAAGGTCAGACTAGAATGGTTAAAGCGTAAGAAAATTGAAAAAATCTACGGTTATCCTTCGAAAACATAAAGGAGATCCTGACAGTTTGTAAGGAAATACAACTATCCCAATCCCAATTGAATGCCAAGCTTATCTGGAATAGGAATCATACTATTCACCGTTTTTTTCATGGAGGGTTTCGCCTGGTGGATGCATAAGTATATCCTCCATGGACCTTTGTGGTTTCTCCACAAGTCTCACCATACGCCCAGGACGTCATGGTGGGAACTGAATGATCTTGTATCGTTGATTTACGGAATTCTAGCGGCGGTATTTATAGTGTATGGAATTCTCTCAAGCCACTGGATCCAATATATTGGATGGGGTATTACCGCATATGGGCTTTTGTACTTCACCTTTCACGACGTAATCATTCACCGAAGGATTAAGATCCGATATAAGTTTTCCAACAAATATATTCGTAGGCTTATTCGAGCTCATAAAGTTCACCACAAGCACTTACATAAAGAAGGAAGTGAAGCATTTGGCTTCCTATACGCTTCAAAGAAGTATCAACCCTGAAAGCCAAATTTCCCAAGATCTAAACCTGGAATATTAGGTAAAACTCCTTTGGTTACATTTTGAAGTTCTTCTCGTCCTTTCTCCTCTGCCTCTTCCAATGCCTTATTTACGGCAGCCGTAATGAGATCACTCATCATTTCAGGCTCATTTTTATCGATTATATCTGGATCGATTATAATTTTAAGAATTTTTCGGTTGGCATTAGCGGTAACCTTTACCATTCCGCCCCCCGCTTCACTTTCCACTAATACGTCATTGAGCTGGTCTTTCGCTTCCTGAAGCTTATCCTGCATTTCCTGGATACGCCCCATCATATCTTTAAAATTGAACATATAAAATCGTATTTACTTCAATGGATCTATCTTAATTACTAGACAAAGCCATGAAAAGTTACTCTTCTAGCAAACACAAATCAAAAAAGTGGCAAAAATTCTATCGAGAATCTTTGCCACAATCCTATTAAGGGTCAGATTATATCTGGCTGTGCTCAGGGGTATTTTGAGGCCTCAGGTTTCTCACAGCAGACCCGGCTTTCCACATTTCGGATTCTCGAATCTCTGTGAGTTCTTCTTCCAGGCGATCTCGGTAATCCGTTTTCTGATTAGCTTCAATAACAATTCGCGCCTCATTACCAGTTGCTACGCTGTCATAAAGTTCTTCAAATACTGGTTCAACGGCTGTGCGGAACTTGTGTCGCCAATCCAATGCGCCTCTTTGAGCGGTTGTGGAGCAATTTGCATACATCCAGTCCATCCCATTTTCCGCGACAAGGCGAATGAGACTTTGGGTAAGCTCCTCGACAGTTTCATTGAAGGACTCAGAGGGAGAATGTCCTTTCGCCCGGAGTAGATTGTACTGAGCTTCCATAACTCCTGCTAATGCTCCCATGAGTATTCCCCTTTCTCCTGTCAAATCGCTAAAGACCTCTTTCTCAAAGGTTGTTTCAAAAAGATATCCCGATCCTACGCCAATTCCCATGGCCAAAACGCGTTCTTTTGCGCGGCTTGTAGCCTCTTGATAAATGGCATAACTAGAATTTAGCCCTTGCCCTGCAACAAATAGTCTTCTAAGGCTTGTACCGGATCCCTTGGGAGCCACTAAAAATACATCCACCCCTTCAGGAGGAACGATCCCTGTCTGCTCGTGATAGGTAACCCCAAACCCATGTGAAAAGTATAGTCCCTTCCCGGGAGTCAGGTGCTTTTTTAGAGTAGGCCATAAAGCTATCTGTCCTGCATCCGATAAGAGATTACATAGAATGGTTCCCTTGGATGCAGCTTCTTCAATGGAAAAAAGCGTTTTCCCAGGCTCCCATCCGTCTGCAACAGCCTTATCATATGATCTGGAAGGGCTACGCTGACCCACAATGACGTTAAATCCGTTGTCCCTTAAATTTAAAGCCTGACCAGGTCCTTGAACTCCATAGCCAATAACTGCTAAAACCTCGTCTTTGAGGATTTCTCTAGCCTGATCCAAGGTCAGCTCATCTCGGGTGACAACGTCTTCTATCACCCCACCAAAATCGATTTTTGCCATAATACTATGTGTTAGTTTGGAGATTGAATTAGGTAAAATTGTTTGTGCTTTGAGGTTTGAAGGATACTAATTGTAGCTTTAGCCCTTCTGAATTATCAAATTTGATAATCCTAGTTGACTTCCATTTTCAACCCTCAATTCTCAACTTTATGTGTATACTTATCAAGGTTGTAATTTCTTTTCATCACAGAAACAAGGCCTGATCTGGCAAATTCTAATACACCATAGGGCCTTAAAGCAAGCAGAAGTTCCTGCGTCTCTTCATGCTTTCCCGTTCGCTCGATTACCAAATAGTCGGGTTCTACGGTAAGAATCCTGGCATTGTGCTTCCGAATGATTTCTTCCAGTTTCCCGTTCACCAGGGACTTTGTTTTCATCTTATACAGTGCGACCTCCTGGTGAACTACACCTTCCTCACTGTCGACAAATGCATTAAATACACCGATAATTTTGTCTAACTGCTTCACCACCTTATACACATCTTCATAAGCCATTTTCACCACAATGGTGAAACGATAGATCCCTTCGATCTCGGACTCTGAAGCAGTAAAACTCTCAAGGTTGATTTTCCTACGGGTAAATACGGTAGTTATCCGGTGGAGTAAACCAGGTAGGTTCTCGGTGAATATCGAAATGGTGTAAGCCTTTATCTCTTTCATGGGTTTTCGCTAAATAATTATTCCAATCGAATTTCTGAAACACCTGCGCCACTTGGTACCATTGGGAAAATATTCTCTTCTTTTTCAACAGCAATATCAAGTAAATAAGGACCTTCAAAAGCTAGGGCCTTATCTAGCGCAGCCTCTAAACTTTCTCGATCTTCTACCCGGTTCCCCTCTATTCCATATCCCTTTCCGATCTGTATAAAATCAGGATTCATAAGCTCGGTAAATGAGTAGCGACGATCAAAGAAGAGTTGTTGCCATTGCCTTACCATACCTAGAAAATTATTATTCAGAACAATTACTTTTACAGCCGTATGATTTTGTACCAAACAGCCTAATTCCTGAATCGTCATTTGGAAGGCACCGTCTCCGATGATTGCAACAACCTCTCTTTCAGGAGCGGCGAGCTTTGCACCAAAAGCAGCAGGAAGTGCAAAACCCATGGTTCCTAAGCCACCCGAAGAAACCCATCCGTCTGTATCATTGTATTTGTAGTAGCGAGCAGAAGCCATCTGATGTTGACCTACATCTGTAACGACAACTGCTTTACCTCCTGTTTTTTCAGACACCATCCTCACGACTTCCCCCATGCGAATTTTACCTGAATCAGGATAGATATCCCGATGAATAATTTTGTCATATTCCTCCACGTCACAGGCTTTGAACCGGGCAAGCCACTCTGGATATTGCTTTTTCTCTACAAGTGGAAGTAACTGTTTGAGTACAGCATCTGCATCTCCCAACAGGGGGACATCTGCCTTTATGATTTTATTAATCTCGGCCTTGTCAATTTCAATATGGATTACCTTCGCTTGCTTGGCATAGGTGGCCGTATTACCAGTTACACGATCATCAAATCGCATTCCCAAAGCAATCAACACATCACATTGGTTGGTCAAAACGTTAGGGGCATAATTGCCATGCATACCCAACATACCCATATTCAAAGGATGGTCAGAAGGGAGGCAAGACAAACCTTGCAGGGTTAAACCCGTAGGGATTCCCGTTTTCTCAATAAAAGTCCGAAAAGATTCCTGTGCTTTTGAGAGCAAAATACCATGTCCAGCCAATAGAAAAGGCCTTTGGGCAGAATTGATTAAGTCCGCAGCCTCTTGAATCTTATCCGTCTCCATCGGGGGAACGGGAATATAACTTCGAATGGTCTTGCACTTTTTATAGGTAAACGCTAGCTGCCCGATCTGCGCATTTTTACAAATATCCACAACAACAGGTCCAGGTCTTCCGCTTTGAGCTATGTAAAATGCCTTCGCTATCGCCATCGGGATTTCATCGGGATGGGTGACCTGGAAAGACCATTTTGTGACGGACATCGTCATACTGATAATGTCTGTCTCTTGAAATGCGTCCGTTCCGAGCAGTTTTTTGGGAACTTGCCCGCAAATGCAAACTAAGGGAGTAGAATCAATCATGGCATCGGCAATACCTGTTACCAGATTCGTAGCACCAGGGCCAGAAGTAACCAAGCATACACCTGGGCGATGCGATACGCGCGCATAGCCTTGGGCAGCGTGTGTCGCCCCTTGTTCATGTCGGACTAGGTAATGATGAATTTGATCTTGGTAGTCGTACAATGCATCATAAACAGGCATGATCGCCCCACCTGGATAACCAAAAATGGTGTCTACCCCCTCAGCGAGGAGGGATAAGATCAATGCTTCAGCTCCAGTCACTTTTGTGTTTTGCCGGGTGCTCCAATCTGGAAGCTTTCCCCTAGTTGCAGTAGTATTTGACATCAATTCCTTATTCACGGTGTTGGGTAATAAATATTTTTAATTCATGGCGCACGGCCTCATTCCTAGATAAACTCTACTGTTTTATTCGTCTGTAACACAGCCCTCCGAGGCTGATGAAACCAATTGCATGTATTTCCTTAATGCTCCCCGCTTAACTTTGGGTTCGGGCGACTTCCAATTTGCCTTTCTGGCTTCGATCTCTTGTGGGTCTAAAGCCACTTCTAGGGAATTTCTTTCTGCATCTATTGTAATTCTATCCCCATCTTGTATCAGACCAATAAGGCCCCCTACCTGGGCTTCAGGCGTTATGTGTCCCACTACGAAACCGTGAGTCCCACCTGAAAATCGTCCATCGGTAATTAAGGCTACTTGGGACCCTAACCCTGCCCCCATAATAGCCGAAGTGGGTTTCAGCATCTCAGGCATTCCAGGACCTCCTTTAGGACCTTCATACCTAATGACAATTACATCCCCTGGTAAAATCTTCCCCTCTCCTATCGCTGCATTAGCATCCTTCTCGCTGTCAAAGACCTTTGCAGTACCTTCAAAGCGAAGGCCCTCCTTTCCCGTAATCTTGGCAACAGAACCTTTTTCTGCAAGGTTTCCATACAAAATTCGGAGATGGCCTGTTTCTTTTAACGGGTTGGATACCTCATGGATAATTTTTTGCCCATCTGCCAGCTCAGGCAATTCTGATAGATTCTCAGCAATTGTTTTCCCCGTAATGGTCATGCAATCTCCATGCAGCATACCTGCCTCAAGCATGACTTTTAAGACACCTGGTGTCCCACCTACCTGATGTAAATCTTCCATCAAATATTTACCGCTAGGTTTCATATCCGCCAGCAGAGGAGTCTCATCACTCAACCGTTGAAAATCTGAAAGGGTAATGGGTACGCCAGCAGCCTTGGCCATCGCGATTAAATGTAAGACCGCATTCGTTGACCCCCCTAAAAGAATGACAAGACGAATGGCATTTTCAAACGACTTAAAAGTCATGATGTCTCTTGGAAGAAGATTTTTTTCCAGAACCACTTCCATAGCGTCGCCTACTTTTAGGCACTCCTGTAATTTTTCTGGACTTGTCGCAGGATTAGAGGAACTGTAGGGGAGTGACATACCTAAGGCCTCAATGGCAGAAGCCATCGTGTTTGCTGTATACATCCCTCCACAGGCACCTGCACCAGGGCAAGAAGCTTTTATGATTTCCCGAAAATCCTCTGGAGAGATCTTACCCGACACGTGTTCACCCCATGCCTCAAAAGCTGAAACGATATTGAGCTTCCTTTCTTTATACTTACCTGAGGCAATCGTACCTCCGTATACAAGTATAGAGGGTCGGTTCAATCGGCCAATCGCAATCATTGCCCCTGGCATATTTTTATCACAGCCTACAACTGCCACAATTCCATCATACCATTGGGCACTGGCTACCGTTTCGATAGAATCCGCAATAATATCTCTTGAAGGTAGGGAGTATCGCATACCATCTGTTCCCATGGCAATTCCATCACTTACTCCGATGGTATGAAAAATAAGCCCCAAAACATCGGTATCTTCCATCCCTGCTTTAACTTTTTCAGCCAGGGAGTTTAGATGCATGTTACACGTATTCCCTTCATAACCCGTACTGACAATTCCAACCTGTGGTTTTTGAAAATCCTCATCTGTCAATCCCACTCCATATAACATGGCCTGGGACGCTGGCTGGCTATCGTCCTGTGTGAGTTGCTTACTGTAAGGGTTATTAGACATAAAAAATATAATCTAAGGGTTTATAACTCTACTGTCAGATTCACAGAAAAATTCGAACATTTCTTTATAAAAGTATTGGCCACTCTCACTGGAGAATGGCCAATAAAAAATCCATACAAGCCACCCTCAGCGTTGAACAATAAGGACGACACTTAGAAGAAGTATGGATATATGATGAAAAAGTTTCATGATTCCCGTGCAAATTTTGCTAAAATTCAAAATCCTCAAGCTAAAATCCAAAATTAATTTGAATTTAAACAAATAACAGATTCCATGAGTTTGACTAAGTAGAATAAAAATAGGCTTGAAAGGCAGAGTTTTCAGTTTCCATCATAGTTTATTATCAAACACTTTCGGTTGTTTGTTGAGCGTAATTATTTTTGTGAAATTTTGCACTTTGCCCTAACAATCCGATCTTTAGATTCGTTTATTTGAGAAATTAATCTAGAAAGCCGCTTTATGCCTGATAATATTGCACAAACTGAGATTAGTAGGGATGAGCAAATCATCCAGGAGGTAACAGGTCAGAAGTACAAATACGGATTCGTTACAGATATAGAATCCGAAAAGGCCCCAAAAGGTCTTAACGAGGATATCATTCGATATATCTCGGCCAAGAAGAATGAACCTCCATTTATGTTGGAGTACCGTTTGAAAGCGTACGCGCACTGGCTAAAGATGACAGAGCCGGAATGGGCACATGTCGAATATCCTCCTATTGATTTTCAAGATATCATCTACTATGCAGCCCCTAAGAAGAAGCCGGTGCTCGATAGTTTAGATCAAGTGGATCCGGAGTTATTGAAGACTTTCGAGAAATTGGGTATCCCACTAGATGAGCAAAAGCGCTTGTCTGGTGTTGCAGTGGATGCTGTTGTAGATAGCGTTTCTATTAAGACGACATATAAAGATAAACTTGCAGAACAGGGCATTATCTTTTGCTCTTTCAATGAAGCGCTTCAAGAGCACCCGGAGCTTGTCAAAAAGTACATGGGAAAGGTAGTCCCATATACTGATAACTATTATGCTGCCCTCAATGCAGCTGTGTTCACAGACGGCTCCTTTGTTTACATTCCTAAGGGAGTACGTTGTCCAATGGAGTTATCTACCTACTTCCGTATTAACGAGCAGAATACTGGTCAATTCGAAAGAACCTTGATTATTGCGGAAGAAGGTAGCTATGTAAGTTATCTAGAAGGTTGTACCGCTCCTATCAGAGATGAAAACCAGCTTCATGCTGCGGTAGTAGAGCTGCTGGCTAAGGAAGGTGCAGAAATAAAGTATTCCACGGTACAGAATTGGTATCCTGGTGATCCAGAAACGGGTAAAGGAGGTATATATAACTTCGTAACCAAAAGAGGGCTGTGCGAAGGAGACCGGTCCAAAATATCCTGGACACAGGTTGAGACAGGTTCTGCTATTACATGGAAATATCCCAGTGTAATCTTGAAAGGAGATAATTCTGAAGGAGAATTTTACTCTGTAGCGGTTACCAACGGAATCCAACAGGCCGACACGGGAACAAAAATGCTCCATATTGGGAAAAATACCCGGAGTATCATCGTATCCAAAGGAATTTCTGCAGGGAAAAGTCAAAACAGTTACCGAGGCCTGGTGAAAATCATGAAAGGTGCAAAGAATGCGAGAAACTTTTCGCAATGTGATTCCCTGCTCATCGGAGATACCTGCGGAGCACATACCTTTCCCTACATAGAGGTCTCCAACCCAAGTGGTCAAGTGGAACACGAGGCTACCACCTCAAAAATTGGAGAAGACCAAATTTTCTATTGCAACCAGCGGGGAATCGACACTGAAAAAGCTGTTGGCTTAATTGTTAACGGATATGCAAAGGAAGTACTCAATCAACTTCCTATGGAATTTGCAGTAGAAGCTCAAAAGCTCCTCTCTATTAGTTTGGAAGGAAGCGTAGGGTAAACCTAAATAGTTAATTTTCACTCAAAAGGTACAATACAGTCGATTTGAAGCACACGCTGTGAAGAAAGAAATCACAATTGAAATTCTTTGAAACAATGGCTTCAATAATCAAGTTTAAACCTCTGATTACAGACATAAAAACCTTTAAAGACCAGATACTAATTCAACTAAATGATAAGCATAAAAGATTTACACGCATCCATAGATGATAAACCCATATTGAAAGGGGTAAATCTGGAAATAAAAGGAGGAGAGGTCCATGCCATCATGGGGCCCAATGGGTCTGGAAAGAGTACGCTATCCTCAGTACTTGCAGGAAGAGAGGATTACGAGGTTACCGAAGGGTCCGTAACTTTTCATGGCAAAGACTTACTCGATATGGAGCCAGATGAAAGGGCTGGAGAGGGCCTCTTTTTAGCTTTTCAATATCCTGTTGAGATACCAGGAGTAAGTATGGTAAATTTCCTTAGAACTTCTCTAAACTCTGTTAGGGAATATCGAGGAGAAAAGCCCCTCAGTGCAGGTGAATTCCTGAAACTGATGAACGAGAGAAAAAAAATTGTTGAATTGGACTCCAGTCTTACGAGAAGATCAGTGAATGAAGGATTTTCTGGTGGAGAGAAAAAGCGAAACGAGATCTTTCAGATGGCTATGCTTGAGCCCACATTTTCTATCTTAGATGAAACAGATTCCGGCTTGGACATTGATGCGCTTCGCATTGTCTCTCAAGCTGTCAATTCTCTTCGTAATCCTCAAAGAGGATTTTTGATTATTACTCACTACCAGAGGCTCTTGGATTACATCGTTCCCGATTTTGTTCATGTAATGTATGAAGGCCGGATTATAAAGTCTGGATCCAAAGATCTCGCTTTGGAATTAGAGGAAAAAGGATACGACTGGTTGAAAGCAGAAGCTACTGTTTAACCTTACAATGAACTGCTGACATTCATGGCATCACTAGCAAACGATAACCTAAAAGATAATTTTATTCAGGGTTTTCTTCCGAAATCTAGAAATGGAATTAGCTCTCAACTAGCCCTTCCCAGAAAGGCAGCTCAGCTAATAAAAGATTTAGAAATTCCTGGAAAAAAATGGGAAGAATGGCGTTATACACGGCTGAACTCACTGGTTTCCCAAGTATATGTTCCGGGGCAAACCTTTGAGGTAACGGATATATCCCCTTTTCTCATCCCAAACCTAGAGGCAGATGTCATAGTTTTCCTTAATGGGATCTATGCACCTGAGCTATCTAAGGTGAGATATAATGCAGAAAGTCTAGAAATCAGTCCTATTTCACGACTGGAGGACGAGTTACTTAGAACTTTCGAAACCCATTCTGGATCAATTATAGATACAGAAACGAATATTTTTACCGCCTTAAATGCACTGTATATCCATAACGGAGTGTACATTCGTGCTCCTAAGAATGTAAAAGGGAAGGCTCCTGTCCATCTGATGCACTTAAGTTCAGGATCGAAAGAAGTTGATACCAGTGTTCAACACCGAAACCTGTTTATTGCAGAGCCTGGAAGTGAATTTCAGGTCCTAGAAAGCTTCCATTCAATTGGGAATGAGACTACAGCTAGAAACTCTTTGACAGAAGTCCTGGTAAAAGACAATGCGAAGATTTCTTATTCAAAGATCCAATCTGAAAATTCGGCTTCATCGCAAGTAGACCATACTTCTGCTGTACTCAATAGAGACAGTTCTTTTTCCATCCATACCCTCACTTTCGGGGGAAAGTTGTTAAGAAACAACTTGAAGATTATTTTGGATGGAGAAAACGGTTCTGCTGAACTTATAGGGCTTTATCTACTAGATGGAACCCAACACGTTGACAATCACACGCAAGTTGACCATGCAAAGGCCCATTGCTATAGCAATGAGCTCTACAAGGGCATTATGAAAGACCAGTCAACGGGTGTATTCAATGGGAAGATTCACGTTTTCCAAGATGCACAAAAGACGAATGCCTTCCAGTCTAATAGAAATATTCTCCTTTCTGACACCGCAAATATATTCACTAAACCCCAATTGGAAATTTATGCGGACGATGTGAAATGTAGCCACGGTGCAACGACAGGTAAACTAGATCAGGATGCGATGTTCTACCTTAGAGCTCGCGGTCTTGATGAGGAAAAAGCCAAAAAATTACTAATCCAAGCATTTGCTAGGGAAGTGACAGACTCCATTGAAATAGAGGAGGTGAAAGAATCCCTGGCCGAGATAATAGAGAATAGGTTCTAAAAGATGATGATGGAATTATGGCAAATGCACAAACCTTTGAAAATATCCGAGATATACACTCGGTCCGAGAAGATTTTCCCATTCTTCACCAAGAAGTAAATGGAAAACCTCTAGTATACTTCGATAATGCCGCTACTTCACAGAAACCCCAAGTTGTAATTGATGCTGTTGCTTCCTATTACCAGGGGATAAATAGTAACGTTCATAGAGGAGTTCATAAACTCAGCCAACTGGCTACAGATGCCTTTGAGCAGACGCGAAACAAGGTTAAGAACCTTCTAAATGCCCAGCACGCCTATGAGGTAATATTCACCTCCGGCACAACCGCTGGAATCAACCTGGTAGCTAGCTCATATGGCCAAAAATTTGTATCTCCAGGAGATGAGATCTTGATCTCTCATATGGAGCACCACTCCAATATCGTTCCTTGGCAGTTGCTCTGCGAGCGACAAGGAGCACATCTCAAGGTCATCCCTATTACCGATTCTGGAGAGTTAGATATGGAAGCCTTTTATGAGCTTCTTTCAGAAAAGACTAAACTCATAAGCCTCGTTTTCATCTCTAATGCCTTGGGAACCATAAACCCCGTCAAAGAGATTATTCAGGCAGCACATAGCAAAGAAATTCCTGTCCTTCTAGATGCCGCACAGGCGATTCCACATCAAGCAGTAGATGTACAGGAATTGGACTGCGATTTTCTCGTATTTTCCGGACATAAAATACTGGCCCCAACAGGTACAGGGATCTTGTACGGCAAGGAGAAATGGCTAAATGAAATGCCCCCATTCCTTGGAGGCGGCGATATGATAGACGTAGTCCGCTTTGAAAAGACTACCTATGCCGGACTTCCCCATAAATTTGAAGCAGGTACACCCGATATTGCGGGAGTAGTGGGTATGGGCACTGCGATTGATTATATCCAGGAAATAGGGTATGGATTTATAGACCAACAAGAAAAACTGTTGCTGGAATATGGGACTAGGAAGTTGGAGGAGCTCGGTTATATTCAAATTATAGGTACTTCCCAACAAAAAACGAGCGTTATCTCTTTTTTAATTGAGGGAATCCACCCCTATGATGCAGGAACAATCCTAGATCATATGGGAGTTGCCATTCGTACTGGACATCATTGTACGCAGCCCATTATGGAGAGATTTTCCATTCCTGGGACCATGCGGGCTTCCTTTGCGTTTTACAACACCCTGGAAGAAATAGATCGATTGATCGAGGCCATCAAGCAGGCTAAGCTTATGCTGGGTTAATTCTTCTTTTTGCTAATATTTTATAGAAATCGATTAGATCATTCACATGATCCTATACTGGGTGGATATATTTTTATTTCTGAATACATATTACACTGACGTAAAAAATTTCTACATTTGTTAAAAATTGCGTTTTCACCTTTCATTCCGGGTGTAATATGGAGTATTCAAAAGGTTATACTGAGTCCCCTTCGCTCAAACACTATACCCCTCCTCTTCCGATACATGCCGTATTAATGGCCGGAGGCTTGGGCTCTCGTTTAGGGGAGCTCACCCAAAACCTACCTAAACCCCTACTGAAAATTGGTGAAAAACGGATTATAGACTACTTATTGCTCTTACTTCAGAAGCATCACATCACAGATATCAACATAGCGATTCGGTATTTGGGGCACAAAATCATTCATCACCTTTTACAAAGCCCCCCTCCACTTTCTATGCATCTGCGTTTTATTAAGGAATCTCAACCCTTGGGAACATTTGGAGCGATCTCTCTCTTGGAAGCGGTTAAATTTCCCTACATCCTGGTAATTAATTCTGATTTGGTTACCACGATTAACCTCACGGAGCTCTTTCTTCAAATGAAAGCGACTGGAGCCGATATGATTATTGCGAGTGCAACCTATCCAGTAGAAATTCCTTACGGAATCTTAAAGTTGGAAGAAGGATCCATTGAGAAATTTGTAGAGAAACCTACCTACTCATTTGAAGTGAATGCAGGGATTTACTTATTTAAAAGAGAGGTACTATCCCTAGTTCCTCGCAATAAGTTCTTTGATGCCCCTGAGTTTGTAGACCTCCTACTTGCAAAAGGAAAAAAGGTACATAACTTTCCTATTCAGGGATACTGGCAGGATATCAGTCAACCCGATGACTACGAAATAGCCTGCCAAAATATCCACATGTTATCCTTTGACTAGTTAGCGAAAAGGGAACTTTTCCTAACTTACTTTCATGAATAAAGTAGCGCTCGTAACTGGTGCAGGAGGCTTTATAGGGAGTCACCTAGTAGAAAGATTGATTGAGAAAGAATACCACGTAAAAGCGATGACATGGTATAATCCTATGGGTAGAAAAGGGTGGTTAGACACCCTAAATAGAGAACCCCATTCAAGGCTTGAAATTATCCCTGGAGATATTCGGGACAGTCATCAAGTGAACTCAATCGTTGCGGGGGTAAGCCATATTTTCCATCTGGCAGCCCTGATAACCATACCCTACAGCTATCAAGCGCCTGAAAGCTATGTTCAGACAAATATCGGAGGCACCCTCAACCTCCTTCAAGCATGTAGGGCAAACCCTGTGTCCCGAATTCTAATCGTTTCTAGTTCTGAGGTATATGGAACAGCACAATTTACGCCTATCACTGAATCTCATCCGCTTCAAGCGCAATCTCCCTATAGCGCATCAAAAATCGCTAAGGAAAAACTCGCGGAATCTTTTTTTCATAGCTACCAGTTACCGATTTCTATCGTGAGACCTTTTAATACCTATGGTCCACGCCAATCCCTACGAGGGGTCATTCCCTCCATTATCCTACAGCTCCTCAACGGCGACGAAAAAGTATTGATTGGAGATTCCCGACCTACTAGGGATTGGGTTTATGTATGTGATACCGTCAATGCTTTGGTAGACATTGCGGAACAAGATACCACAATAGGGAAAGTTCTTAACATAGCTACAGGCGTAGAAACTACCGTAGGTAGCCTTGCAGAAACGCTCTTACAAAAAATTCTCCCTTCCGCATCCTTAACACAAGATCCTCAACGGATGCGTCCAACAACTAGCGAAGTGTTCCGGCTGTGCGGGTCTTCCGAGCTTTTACATTCCCTCACCCAATGGGAACCAAAATTCACCTTAGATAAAGGGCTTGAAGAGACTATCCTTTGGTTTGAAAAGCATCGAAACCTAGATTCCTACCAAAATCTTTCTTACAGAATTTGATTTATGGAAATAAACAAGGATATTTGAGTAATTTTTTTACTCAATCTATATATGCTCGAGGCATTAATCTCTTCAAAAACTCGGATCAAGTTGCTGTTAAAGTTCTTTCTCAACAGCAACACATCAGCCTATCTCAGGCACTTGGAAAAAGAGTTTGGAGAGTCTACCAACTCGATTCGGGTAGAGTTGGACCGCTTTGAAGCGGCGGGAATGTTGAAAGCGAGAAATGAGGGAAATAAGAAATATTTTTCTGCCAATACTTCCCATCCCCTTTTTGATGAAGTCCATAACATCATCCGAAAATATGTCGGACTAGATCGAATCATCGAATACATTGTCGAAAGGTTGGGAAACGTGGAAAAAGTATACCTTACGGGGAGTTTTGCCAAAGGATTGGACAGCCCGGTAATTGACCTCATAATCATTGGAGAAATTGATAAGAAGTACCTAACAGAGCTCGTAGAAAAAGCAGAGGACCTTATCAATCGAAAAGTTCGATACCTCATCTTCCCCAATCAAATTGAATACGAAACGATGGATCAGAATATGAAGGATTCCAGTCCACTCCTCATTTGGAGTGCATAATTACAAGGCATTCATCAGTGCCAAAGACTGAGCCTAATGTGACAAGAGAAAAAATTAACTTCAACCCAGCTACCCGTATCTCCCTCAACCCACATTTCCTCAACCCTTTACCACAAAATCCCCCAATTTGGAATCAAAAACATCGGAAGACACCTACTTTGCTCATGAGACGGCTGTAATCGACGAAGGCTGTACCATTGGACCTGGGACAAAAATATGGCACTTCAGCCATATTATGCCCAATTGTGTCATCGGCGAGAAGTGTAATCTCGGTCAAAATGTAGTAATCTCTCCCAATGTGGTCTTGGGAAAAAATGTCAAAGTCCAAAACAACGTTTCCATCTACACAGGAGTAATTTGTGAAGATGATGTATTCCTTGGCCCTTCTATGGTTTTTACCAATGTGATTAACCCGCGTTCAGCAGTCAATCGGCGAGGTCAATACGCCCAAACCCTTGTCAAGCGAGGGGCCTCTATCGGGGCCAATGCAACCATCGTATGCGGAAATGACATTGGGGAATTTGCCTTCATCGGTGCAGGTGCTGTTGTTACCAAAGAAATTCCCCCTTATGCCTTGGTGGTAGGAAATCCCGCTCGACAAATCGGATGGATCAGTGAATATGGGCATCGGCTACATTTTAATGAAGAGGGACTCGCTACTTGTCCCGAAAGCGGTGTAACTTACCGACTCAAGGAAAATAGAGTAGAAAAATTAGATGCTTAACCCCAACTCATGGCATCCTTATCTGTATGGGATTGTAGGAGTGAGTTTTATCTTAGGAATTCTGCTTGCGAGTGAATCCCTTCCCTATGTTTATCACCCAGATGAACCTGTTCTCTTAAAGCAGCCCTTTAAACGTATCATCCAATACCGTGCAGGAGATTTTTCCTCACAGTTCTCCTTGTATGACCTACTCCTTACGACATGGCTTGGAATCACCTATCTCCTGGGCTATTTAATGGGGCTATTCGAGGGAATTTCTCATTTTAGAGAGGAACTTATCCTTGAATCCTCCACCGTTATTTTTTCTGCAAGGATGTTATCTGTAGTCCTTGTATGCCTAGGCAATGGACTTTTATTTTCCTTCATAGCGAAGGAAACCCATAAAAAGCCCCTTGCACTCTTGTTTGCCCTTCTGTTTCTCACCAACCCCTTCTTACTTGTATCGGCATACAAAATCAAATTTGAAGCGCTCGTCTATTTTTGTTCCATCTTTCTCTTTACACGCGTATTCCCTTATTTCTCCGCACCAGATGCGTCTCAAAGACGCAAGGTATACTTTTGGGCCATCCTGGCACTAGCAGTACGGATTGAGCTGATTGTCTTCCTACTGCTCATCCTTATATTCGATAGTAGCGTTGTGGGAATAAGAAGAAGCTCACTCAATCGTTTCACCCAGATCCTAAGACCCATAGGATGGGGTATTGTTGCATATTGCTTAATTACCTTATATCCCCTGACCTTGTTGCATCAATTTTTGGGAAAAAGCCCAGAGTTGGGGCTAGTAACAGGGCACACCTTTGGAGGAAATGTCCTTATGGGACTATTCACTAACCTGAAAAATGAAGAAATCCCCACCCGAATTCAGGAAAATGGAGAATACTATCTTCCTTTGCTCTTCAGCATTTTTTTCTTCCCCTTACTTACCTGCATCCTGACGATCCAGAGAAAGCACCTGTGGTGGCTTTTGTACCCACTTGGGATTCTTACCTTTCTACTTGTCAATACACTGCATTTTCCACGCTATCTTCTACCAGTTAGTACAGGATTTTTACTCATCTTATTCATAAACTACAGGGTCAGTCCCACTAAGAGAAAACACATTCTTTTCGGAATTTCGCTCAGTTTAGTTTCCTTTTTACTTATCGCAGCCCAGTTCATTCTCGTCAGTCTTTCACCGGATCCGAGGACTCAAGCAAAGGAGTTCATTTTAGCTTATACGCATCCAGAAGATTTATTGGCTATGGAGACCCTTTCAGGTGCAGGCTCTTATCCCCCCCTATGGGAATGCAAGGACCAAATGGTTGCCAAAGCACAATATGCCCAAGCCTATTCGCCTTATATGGGCACGAAATACCAGATTCAAATCCAACGGAACATGACTTTTCCTTGCCGACGTATTTTGGATATCTGTGAAATCAACTACCTTGGACCTAACCCTCAAACCAATAGCCCCTTTCTAAATACAAAGGACTTAGCCCATTTTCGTTCCTTAGCCCCTAAATACTTTATCAGTGTGTATACCTTGGATCAATTAAAATTTATTTATCCAGCCCATACCTTGTTTTATGAGGCACTTAAAAAAGACTATTTCCTTGTAAAATTTTTTCCAAAAAACTTGGATTACTTCGATCCTCGGATGAAACTACTCAATACCAGGAAACCTGTTTATGTATACAAAAAGGCTTAACATAGCTATTTACCTATTGTGTTTCGTGTGCATGGTTCCCTTTTGGGGCGCTTCTATATACACTCATCCCTCCGCTGATGATTACAGCTACGCGGTACTTGCCCTAAAGAAAGGGGTCGTCGAATCGCAAATAACGTGGTATCAAGAATGGTCTGGTAGGTACGCTGCTACAGCTCTTATTAGCTTTAGTCCCCTTTTTTTCTCTCAAATTGGACTGTACAAACTAGCTCCCGTATTTTGGATACTGCTAACCTGGGCATCAATGGTTCTTTTTCTTTCCAGCATTTTACCCGGAAAAAGCCCAAAATTCCTCCTGCTCACCTCTACTTGGGTATGTACCCTCTACTTTTGCTACATGCCTGAGCCTACTGAAGGCATTTATTGGTATGCAGGTGCGGCCACCTATCAGGCTTCGGCAATTGTATTTCTATGGACCTATTATTTTATCGTAAAGGCCATTCAGGTAAAGCGAAAAAATATAGGGATAAATACCTTATTCGCGGCCTTGATAGCAGTTGTACTGGTAGGTCTCAATGAAACCTCCATGCTTATGCATGTAGCGCTACTACTATCCCTTCTCCTAATCATTCGGTTCTACCATTCTTATTGGTCGAGATCCCTTCTACTCATCCTAGCCTTTTCCTTAATAGGCTCCCTCATTGTATATGTCGCTCCGGGAAATTCGGTCAGAATCTCGCATTTCCCAACAAGTCAAAAATTCCTTGCCTTTGGGGAAAGCCTGTTATATGCAGGGTTCAGCTTTTGGAAGTGGCTCCTACTAACTCCCTCGCTTGTCATACTACTTGTCCTTTCCTTTTACAAGCCAGTTGAGCCCCAGCATACATCCTGGCAAAACCTCCGGAAAATTCCTCCTTTCGTCTGCTGGTTAACCTACTTTATAGTCCTATACCTAGGAATATTTGTGGGTTTCTGGAGCTTAGGATTTCGCCCCCCACCCCGCACCTTGAATATAATTTACTTGATTTTCATTCTGGGCTTACTGTTTAATTTCTCCCACAGCCTTCCATATATTATTGCCCGCTTACAACCCCGTATGCCCCACAAAATAATTGCAGGAATATTCCTTATAGGATATGTATTTTCCCCCTTAAATAACAGTTGGAAAGTAAGTACACAAATTCTTTCAGGCCAACTTATGCACTTTGACCAGAAAATGCAGATGCGTTACACAAGGTTAGCAGAGAGTAATTCATCGGATCTACAAGTCCCTTTCATACCTGAAGCTGCGGACAACGTAGTATTTTACAGAGACATTAGTTCAGATTCTTCCTACTGGGCAAATATGGACTACGCTTGGTATTTTGGAAAAAAGTCTATCGTTTTGGAAGATTCAACTTCGCAATGAAACGTTCTCCCCAAATTTGTATAATTGTTCCCGTGTTCAATGAAGCAAAAAGGTTGAGGGTGGAATCCTACCAGGATTTCCTGGAGAACAATTCCTATTGCCACTTTATATTTGTAGACGATGCTTCCCAAGATAGTAGTTTTACATTTTTGCAACGGCTCAAAGAAAAATTTCCTAAGCAAGTTCTGATTTTCAAAAACCCCATCAATCTGGGTAAGGCAAATACTATCTACCAGGGACTGATCCTTGCACAAACTTGGGCACCCTTTGCAATCGTCGGATATTGGGATGCGGATTTATCTACCCCATTGGAAGAAATCCCCCTCCTGTTAACTTCTATTTTAGAGAAACCTCAATGTATTCTTGTGATGGGCTCAAGGAGAAATACCCATGAAAACCAAATCCATCCCCGTTTTTGGAGGCACATAATAGGGAGAGGGTTTGCAACTATTTCCTCCCTCCTTTTTTCTCTACCTTATTACGATACCCAATGCGGCGCCAAACTACTCCATGCACCTCACGCCTATTCAATTTGCCATAAGCCCTTTATATCAAGGTGGTTGGTAGATATTGAAATTATCCTTCGATTACGGGTTTCCTTTCCACAAGGAGTCATAAGAGAAATACCTGTAAGCTCCTGGGTGTACCAAATGGGATCAAGCCTTAAGTTTTGGGACATCGGGAAAATTATTAATGAACTACGAAAAGTGTATATTTATTATAAATACAAAAAATGAAACTATCCGTAATAGCCCCTATGTACAATGAGGCTGAGAATATTGAGCGGACCTACAATAGAATTAGCGAAGAATTAGACAAACATCATTTTAAAAACAGGGAGCTCATATTCGTAAATGACGGAAGCACCGATCAGACCTGGGAAAAGGCAAATACTTTGGCGAATCAAAAAAAAGATCTCACTGTATTGGGATATTCCTTCAACCAAGGACGGGGAAAGGCTTTAAGAACCGGGTTCGACTATGCCGATGGCGATATAATCCTCACTACAGATTTCGACCTGAGTTATGCCCCTAGCCACCTTTCCCAAATGATTGTTACCCTAGATCAAAACCCAGAAATTGATATGGTACTTACCTCTTGCTATATGCCAGGGGGTAAGACCGTGAATGTCCCCAAAGTTCGCCTATGGCTTTCTAAATATGGGAATTACTTGTTTCGCTTTGCTTTTAATCCTCCAATTTACACTTCCACCTGCGTAGTAAGAGGCTACAGAAAAAAGGTGATAAAAGACCTAGTACTGGAATCGGATCGCAAGGAGATTCACCTGGAAATTCTATCGAAAGCCTTAACTTATGGTTACAAAATCAAAGAAATTCCTGGTACGCTAGAAAAAAGGAGTTACGGTAAATCATCCTTTAAATTTCGTGCTACCTCCCTCTCCCACCTGCTTTTCTTTATTCACGAAAGGCCCTTCCTCCTTTTTGGCTTACTAGGGACTATTCTTCTTGTCTTAGGAATTCTGTCTGGAGGAGTGATTATATATTCTCGCTTTTTAGCTTCCCCTGCTTTTACCGAGACCTTTATCGGAAAATTGGTATCCCCTAATTTTGTCATCATTTTATCCTTATCTGGCTTACAGATAATAGGGTTAGGGTTTTTGGGGCTTCAAAATACCCTATTGAAAAAGGAATTATTCAAAGTTCAACGTCAACTTGCTCGTGCTAACAAAGACTAATATTTCCTGGAGTCTCCTATTGGTAGGTTCCCTTACATTTTTCCTTGCTATTTTCCCTGCATTTGAAGGCTACCCCTTTATTGTACACTGGGATGAAGAGTTAGTCTTCAGACGCCCCTTTCGCAGGGCCTTTCAATATCTTTCTGGAGATTTTTCTTCTCCTACCAACCTCTTTGATGTTCTCTTATTGGTCTGGTATACCTTAGGGTATGTTTTGGGGAGAATATTGGGATTATGGGCAGACTTCAACGGGTTTCGTGATCAACTCATATTAGAAAGTGGTGTGCTTCTGGTTTGGGGAAGAATGTTAGCGGTTGGATATATAACCATTGGAAATTGCCTTATCCACCGGTTTTTCAGCATGCTAACAAGCAAGCAATCCAAAGCCTTACTGGCTTCTCTATGTATAGTCTTTAATCCTTTTTTATACCCTTCTTTGGTATTAATAAAATTCGATGCATTGGTATACTTGTTTACGTGCATCTTACTCATTAACAGTTTTAAATACTTCAAATACAAACAGTCTGATCATAGGCTTCGCGTATATTTCTGGGGCTTTCTTTCTCTCTCCCTTAGAGTGGAACTCCTACTCTTTATCGGAATTACGGCAGCATTTGATACATGGGAATGGAGCCGGAGCCAATTGCAGCATCCGATTCGGCCTTTACTTAAACCGATTACGTGGGGCTTAGGCCTAAGTTTGGCATTTACCCTATATCCTGTTTCCTTTCTCTATGGCAAATTATATCCCAATCAAACCCTTGGGCTAGCTTCAAAAATGTCATATGGAGAAAATATTGTTGACAGGATTCTCTCCAATTTTCAGGATCCTACTTTCTTAGACACCATCTGGCAAGCCCTGACTTTTTATGGGGAATTACTCCTATCCTCCTTAGGCCCTTTTATTCTCATCTTATTTGTAGTAAGTATATTCAAGCAACCCCAGAGTAGAGGATACCTCATCCATTTGGGGGCATTTGGATGTATTTTAGGAGTTTTTGGAGTAAGACTGGTGCATTATGCCGTAACCCCCTCTATGATTCTGCTTTTCATAGGCCTACAATATTCTTTACAAGGCAATTCTAAATGGAAAACTGTCCTACAGGTTGCTACCTTCTTATATGTATCTACCCTGACTGTGCACTATATGTTCCTCCTCCACAGTACAAAGGCTCCTGCGGTTCAAACCCATTCCTTCTTGTTAAATCAAACCACTCCGAAAGACCTTATTGCCATAGAAACGCTATCCGGAGCTGCATTTCATCCGCATTTGACTGAATGCAGGGCCCTCGAAAAAATTGAGGTTGCGAAGCAAGTCTCACCTTATGGAGGATCAGAATTGGAAATTCTGTTGAGAGCAGACGCAATCAATCCGTGTCGGAAGCAAATAGATATTTGTGAGATTAACTACCTAAATAAGAATCAAGATCTAAGCAATAATTTTGTCAATACATATGACACATCCCAATTGGAGACCTTGAAACCCAAATGGTTTGTGACTACTCACCCACTAAATCCTAAGTACCCTACGACCCCAAAAATGAAATCCTTTTTCGCATATATAAAATCTGGATATGAAGCCGATACTTTATTTGGCGAACATACAGGAATAATTGATCCGAGAGTCAAAAAGATAAATATCCGCAGAACTTTTTATATTTACCGAAGGAAGGATTCTTAGCCAATTTTTCAGTTTTCAAAATATTTCTTGCATCTTTCTAAAGTTTGAGTAATTTTGTTACTCAAACTTGACTCTATATGTCGGTAGCAACTGCTACACCTTGCTCAAAAATAGATTCACATATCCCAAAATGGTTTGCTATTTACACTCGGTT
>JBCCTX010000039.1:0-33119 GCA_039197765.1 Bacteroidota bacterium | reverse complement strand
GATGATCATCTGGCGTGTACAAGTACACGGTAAAAATCTAGAAAAATCTTTCTTGCTTCATTTCAGGTGTATACATACACCACAGATGATCATCTGCAGCTACGGTAAGTTGTCAAAATTGAAAAAACTTGAGATTCCATACTATCGATTACCTTTCCTCAATAACCAAAGGGAATTGTATCTGTTAACGATATAAAATAGTCTTTTAAAGTACATTTATAGCTAGCCTACAGGATACTTCTTATAGGTTGCATTCCCCCATAAAATCGTAGGACCAGATGATCATCTGGCGTGTACAAGTACACGGTAAGGAAATCCAGAAAAATCTTTCTTGCTTCATTTTAGGTGTATATCTACTCCGTAGCTGATCATCTGCAGCTACATCTTGAAAAAAAATTCGGAGAAAACTGGATCACAATTCCATCTAACTCGCCAGGACTCCATAGTTTCTTTAATTTTTCTCCCCTCACTCCTGAATAAACACCACCCGACCCCGATTATTGATATAGGCTGTCTTGTCAAAATACTGGTTATACCCCAGGCCTAGGGTAACTCTGCACAGCCCCTCTTCAAAAAAACCCACCCTTCGAAAACCAGGTTCTACGACCCAAGCCCCGCGGGTATTGATGAAGCCCCAATCGCTGCCCTTTGTGAGTTTCACCGCAGCGAGGCCTTCGCTAAACCCACGGGCCTCTGCGTATTTAGGGTTGATGACGAAGTGGCCTGTGGTGTCAACAAAGCCCCATTTCCCACCACGTGTCTCCGTAAGCGTAACCTGTCGGGGATATTCTACCAATTCTTTGGGTTTGCTTCCAACAAGAGCGGGAACCAAGCCATTTCCATATCTTCCCAGCCCTTCAAAAGGAGGGGAAGTGAGGGGATTATTTCCCAATCGATTGACAAGAATATGTTGGAATTCATTTTTCAGGGTATTGTTCTCTCCGCGTAACTTGGCTTTGGCTACCGCATAGCCTTGGTAGAAGCCTTCGGTAAAGCGCAACCACTCAAAGCGGGGATCTCCGATTCGATCTATACAGATGAGGTTATAATCTTTGTCCATCACCATGGTAAACTCTTGCTCAAAGTCTACAGGCATGGTGTACTGTGGCTGGATGACCATGCGGCCCAAAGTATCGATATAGCCCCATTTTCGATCGATGTAAACAGCTGCAAGGCCGCGTTTGGTGAATTTGCGGGCGGATTGGATATTTTTATCTCGTATAACGGGTGCGCCTTTGGAATTGATGTACATCCATTGGCCGTTTTCAGTGTATACCGCGGCGCGGTTTAGGGAAAATTCATATCCCTGATGCATGGCAAGGGACATGCTGTGCAAATCATAACTCTGCGAGCGAATCGGAGGAGAATCATATTGAGGATTGATAGTAATCACCCCATTCTCATCGATGAAGCCCCACTTGCCATCGGCAGGCATGTTGCCATTGGTTGCAGTACCTCCAATATTGATGGCTGCCTGTCCTTCTGAAAAGGGCATCGCATAGTCGAATTGCGGGAAGAGCACCTGATCCCCTTCCGCATCGATAAACCCATAGAGATCCCCCACTCGATAGGGTAGGCGAGGACCATCAGATGAGGTTCCCCCTCCGCAAGCAGATAGGAACAGGGATAAGGCTATACATCCACCTGTGACCTTTCCCCTAACCCGTCTTTTCCTTCCTTTTTCTCTGTGGGTACTTCCCAATGATTCGTACAAGGTTTCTTGGCTACAGACACTCATTGTCTAAGGATTAAACACATTCAATTTAAGAAAATACCCGGTTAAACACTTCTTCCAGCTTTTGTACGCCAATTAATTGTATCCCGGGGTACTTACCTGTGAGACCTTCCTCTTGTTGGGTGGAAATATACATGGTTTTAAATCCCAATTTGGCTGCTTCTGCAATGCGCGGCTCAATCCGACTCACGGGTCGTATTTCCCCCGAAAGACCTACTTCAGCAGCGAATACAGAGGTACGGTCTACTGCAAGGTCATGCAAGGAAGAGATGACCGACACAATGAGGGACAAGTCTATAGCAGGATCTTCTACTTTGATACCGCCCACCATGTTAATAAATACGTCTTTGTTGCCCAGGCTAAAGCCACATTTTTTTTCCAGTACGGCCAACAGCATATTGAGTCGCCTGAGGTCGAATCCCGTCGCCGAGCGCTGAGGAGTACCATAGGCAGAGGTCGCTACCAAGGCCTGGGTTTCTATTAAGAGAGGCCGTAATCCTTCCAAGGTTGCAGCAATAGATACCCCACTTAGCAGTTCATTGCCCTGGGACAGGAAGATTTCAGAGGGATTGCTTACTTCTCGTAAACCCTGGTTATTCATTTCGTAAATGCCCATTTCCAAAGTGCTTCCAAAGCGATTCTTTTGGGTTCTCACGATTCTGTAGGAATTGTGGCGATCACCTTCGAAGGTCAAAACGGTATCTACCATGTGTTCTAGCACCTTGGGACCTGCCAACATCCCTTCTTTGGTAATATGTCCTACCAGAAACAAGGGAACTTCCTCAGACTTTGCCAGGCGGATCAACTGAGAGGCACACTCCCGAACCTGGGAGACACTGCCAGGTGCCGATTCAATGGTTTCGGAAAAAATGGTTTGAATAGAATCTACAATGACGAGTTCGGGTTGGAGGTTTTTGTAAAAGGCGAGGATAGCTTCCAGGCGAGTTTCCGATACGATGAACAACTGCTCGTTTTCAAATGGGATTCTACTCGCGCGCATTTTTATTTGCTGCGCGGACTCTTCTCCAGATATGTATAAGATCTTCATGCCCCTAGCTTGTAAGGCGAGTTGGAGCAACAAGGTTGATTTTCCAATACCTGGTTCTCCCCCCAGGAGCATCACAGCCCCTTCTACTAAGCCTCCGCCTAAGACTCGGTTCATTTCCTTGTCCGGAGTAACTTTACGCTCTTCACCTACCGCCCCGATTTCAGAGATTCGCTGCGGTCTATTTAAGGCATTTGAAGGGCTGCGTTCTATTTTATTCTTACTTTTAACTTCTATTTCTTCTACAAGCGTATTCCATTCCCCACAAGCACTACATTGCCCTTGCCATTTGGGATGCTGGGTACCACACGATTGACAGACATATATCGTTTTTGTTTTAGGCATTTGCGTATGAAATTTGCTTAAATTTTCTGTAAAGCTAGGAACTTAAGACCTGATAATAACATTTTTTTTAGGATTTGATAAAAAAATTAGGAATACTTTGGCTTTTACTAAGCTTAGGAGGACTTGGCTACGCTCAAGATAGCCCTTCCCATATTCCTATTAGGTGGAAAGGGAAATGGAACCCAGAGATCCAGGATCTTCTCAGCAAACGTTCCCAAGTAGCGAGAGACACGGGACGAATTTCCCAATATATTTCTGCCCTAAGTTCCTCTATGCGCACCCTTGGATACCCAGAGTTAAGGATTCGGGTAGATTCTGCTCGCAGCGATACCCTCCTCATTACCCTTTATTCCGGCCCCAAGTATGTTGTGAAAAAGCTTGAACTAAAAGATCTACCTGAAAAAGTAGGTACCCGCGCTTTGCAGAAGTGGATAAAATCAAGACCTCCAGTTGACTGGGAAGTATTGGATGAAAAGTTGAAAAGGCTTTTGGCTCCTTTTCCCGATTGGGGATATCCCTTCGCTCGGCTGGACCAACAGGAACTTCGATACAATTCCCTTGATTCTTCCCTAATGGAAGTAGAACTCATGTATCAATTTCACACAGGACCTCTAGTGAGAATTCAGTCTTTGAATTTTGAAGGAGATTTTCAGGAAAAGAATCAATTCGTTCAAGCAATCGGGAGGATTTTTCCTGGAGATATCTACCACCAAACACACATTTCACAGTTGGCTAGGCTTCTCCGAAATTCTCGGTATTTTGATGAGGCTGCCGCTCCCCAAATAAGTTTTCCAGAACCCGATCAAGCGGCTATTTCCTTAGCTTTAAAGCCTTCGAAACGGGGGCGGTTCGACGCTGTCCTTGGGGTACTACCTCCTTCTGAGGCCAATCAAAACCTGCAGTTTACCGGTTTGGTTCAGTTGGCCTTGACCAGTTCCCTAGGCCTAGGCGAATATCTATTTCTCGATTATAAGAGCTTAAGAGCGGGCTCCCAACAATTGGACGTAGCGGTAGAATTTCCCTATCTGTTGCGTCTACCCTTTGGAATAAAGGGAAACCTGGAAATGCTCAAACAGGAATCTGCTTTTCTAAATGTTAGAGGTGGAGGATCTTTGGTATATTATGTAAAACCCAACTTGGAGATAGGGCTAAATATTATTCAGCAGAACTCCCGTTTATTGGAAATTGGGGAGGGCTTGGTGGATACGACAAATGCCCTATTACAGGCAGATGGCAACCGAAGTATGGTGGGATTGGGAATTCAGTTTGAGAACTTAGATTACCCCATCAATACTACCCAGGGTGTTTTTCTTTCTGTTTCCGCTAACACAGGAACAAGGGAGATTCGCCAAAATCGATTAATTCCGGAAGAAAAATACCAAGATATTCCTGAGAGCCAAGCTACACGTGAGATTAGGTGGGAGTTGAGAACCTATTTTCCGATAGGAAGGAGACAAGTAATTCACGCTGCCTTTAGGGGCTTTCACTTGGATCAAGCTCACTATTTTCAGAACGATCAGCTACTCATAGGAGGGAGCCAAAACCTTCGAGGATTCAATGAAAATGAGTTTTTTACAGATTCATACCAACAATTTACCGTAGAATACAGATTTCTATTGGAGCGAGAATCCAATCTGTTTATTTTTGGAGATTACGCTTCCTTGAGAAACCAGGTGCAGCGCAATGGAGAAGGAAGGATACATCCATTGGGTGTAGGAATCGGGATGAGTTATGGGACAAGAGCGGGAATTTTGTCTATTTCTTATGGGATAGGTCAGGCTTCAGCAGTAAATATTCCCTTTGAACCTTCCCGAGGAAAAATCCATATTGGGTTGATCAACAGGTTTTGAAAATTTATGGATTTTAGAAAATGGTTGTACATGCTGATCGTAAATCCTATCTCATACATAGGATTAGGACTAGCGCATCGACTGAAACTTAGGGAATTACACGATGAACAAGCCCGAATCAAGGCACTCAAGAAGAAAAATAAAGATCGCTTTATTGAGTGCCCAGTTTGCGGTAAGGAAATGAAGGGAGCTAAGGATGAAAAAAGTGGATCGGATGAGGAGGTAATCTTTACTTGCCAAAATCCTGGCTGTGGGTTTGTGAGGGATATACGAAAGGAACGCATTACGCCTAAGAGCATTAACCAATTTTATGGCGAGAACCAGCGAAAAACCCTCAAAGTCTATGAATTTTCTGGAACGGTGTATAAGTCCCTTCCAGGAAAACTGCCTAATAACAATACTTGTAAGGCCGTATTTGTCATCGATCGGCCGCAATTAGCCAGGAATTGTCCCTACTGTGGAGAGAAACTGGTAAGCGTGGAAGGATTGGATAGGCAAATTGCGGCAGTCGAGAAGGAAAATAAACCTGAGAAAGTCGAAGAACTAAAGCAGCAACGGGAAAAACTAGCAAAGGAAATTGAGGGTTTGGTAAAAAATAAACGCATTATACCTACTCGGATTTTGCCCTTTGTCATCCCCAAACAACACGTAATTCCAGCCTTTCAAAAGTATGTAGATAGCTTAGGCTGGTTTGCTCCTAAAAATGTAAAGGAAATTGCTAAGCCCGAAGTTATAACCGGGATTTACATTCCACATTTTTACATTGAAAAAGGCTTTATCCGTTCTACTTGGTTGGCGGGAGCAGATGGAGAATTGAATCGAACCAGGAAAAGCGATAAAAAGGGGGATGCCAAAGAGGACAAAAAGCCGGATAACAATTTTTATGCCTTACTTCAAACGGGATATTTAGAGGGAGATTACACCTTTAATACCCAGGCTTCCTCTGGAATCAATGCAGAATTACTTGGAAAAATTCGAGAAATTAACCCCAAGGAACTCGTTCCCTTCGATCCGGGGTACTTTGAAGGGTGGGCCTTTGAGCTGTACCAGTCAGACGTTAGCAAATCCTTTGGGAGGTGGCAAAAGAAGTTAAATGAGACCATGACCAAGGAAGCGAATAAGCGCGTCTATGGTAACCTAAGAAAATTTATCAAAGACGATGGAAAGGAAGGGAAAGACATCAAAGTTCATACGGAAGTAACGAAACAGACGGTCGAGCAGGTATTCATTCCTGTATGGGTTTCCTTCTTTTCTCATGATGACCGTTTCCTCTTTTGGCGGAAGAAAAAGTCCTACCAGTTTTTGATAAACGGATTCAATGGACAAGTGCAGGGGCCCCGCATTATTTCCACCAGGAAGTTGGCTATTTTTTATGCGGTTATGACAGTGGTAATTTCCTTTTTGGTTTGGGGCATTCATAGGTATTGGCACAATGGAATAGGCGTATAAGCCTTCATGAGCCTACTAGTGGAAGAGTAGCAGAAGATAGATTTTAGCTATGACACCAACTATTGACAAAAACTTTTGCTCCTTTTATGCAGTTTCCAATAGGAAATCTATTGGTGGACCACTTAAGGGTTAAGGTAGTTTATGAATATCTGAAAGTAAAAGTAACTATTTCGTTGACAGAGAAATGTATACCATATCCTAAGCCGAATCATCCCATTTATTTACCGTTGAATTGTAGGCTTTAATGCGTAATTTTATTCCAAATACGAACATGAATATGAAAAACTATGTACGATATGGCTGGTGTCTGGCGGTATTTGTGGGGCTTCTAATGGTTCACGTTAATGGGCAAGAAACGGAATTTGTCCCTGGACAAATGTATGTAAAGCTAACGAACCGATTAACGGTAGATCTACCAGCTGTAAATAATGAATCTCTTGCAACGCAAGATCTTCCAGATATCTTCAGTGAATTCTATCAAATTGCCCAAAGGCATAGTTTCCAAACCGTTAGAAAGGCCTTTAAAACGAGAGACCTCAACCTGGACCATACGTACAAAATTGAATTTGACCCACGAATTTCTACCAGGGAAATACAGCAGGCATTGGAAGGGCTATCTTACGTAGAATATTGTGAGCCTATTCCCATTCACAAAAGATTTTTCGAACCCAATGATTGGTCCGAGTTTGAAGACCTATGGCACTTAGAGAAGATCAACGCACAACTGGCTTGGGACATTACTAAGGGAAGTGAGGATGTAGTGATTGCCATCGTGGATGATGCCGTGTTCATCGAACACGAGGATCTCGCAGGAAATATTTGGACCAATTCTCTGGAAATCCCCAACAATGGGGAAGACGACGATGGAAATGGATTTATTGATGACTCCCGAGGATACAATGTCGCAGGAGATAACCCCAATCCCAACCCTCCGGATGCGAATGGGTTCGCCCATGGCACTCACGTAGCTGGGTGTGCCGCTGCTGCAACTGATAATGAGATAGGAATCCCCGCGATTGGCTTTAATTGCAAAATTATGCCTATTCGTGCTTCTTCAAATGCTAGCATTGGCGGGTCAGGTATTACCAATGGCTATGAAGGAGTGGATTATGCCATCGCTGCTGGAGCGGATATTATCAATATGTCTTGGGGAGGAAGCTTTCGCTCTAATGTTAACCAAAGCCTGTTAGATGCAGCGCATAGAAGAGGAATAATCTTAGTTGCAGCTGCTGGTAATGACAATTCAGAAGACCTTCAATACCCCGCTGCCTATAACAATGTAATTGCTGTAGGATCTACCAACCGAAATGATGTTAAGGCCGGTTCTTCCAGTTTTGGCGGTTGGGTGGATATTATGGCACCTGGGGATCGAATCTTAAGTACAGTTCCTTCAGGAGAGGTAGGGAGGTATGAATTGAATAGTGGAACTTCCATGGCATCTCCTGTAGTCGCAGGACTTTTGGGGCTTATGATTTCTGTTAATCCTTGTTTATCCCCAGATGAAGTGGAGCGGATTTTGGAAACAACTGCCGTAAATATCGACGACCTAAACCCCAACTTTGTGGGGAAGCTTGGATCGGGAAGGATTGATGCCTTTGCTGCAGTAGAGGCCGCCTTCAATGCAGAGGGTTCTGGCGCTCCCCCACCACCCACAGCGAGCTTTACCTTCGATAATAGCGCTATTTGTTCTAATAACATACCGTTTTCTTTTACAGCTTCGGATGAAGGGGGAGGTTCTTGTGCTTTTTCCATTTCGTACAGGTGGACCATAAGTGGCCCGAATGGATTTGAACTAGTAAAAACAGAACAAAACCCATTTTTCGAATTTCCTGAGTCAGGTTCTTACCAAGTAAACCTAGAGGTGAGTAATTCAGGAGGGCGTGATATTGAGGAACAAACCATTGATGTTACCATAAACCCTAAAGCATTTATTGATGCAGGAGAAGACATAATTCTGTGTTTAGGGGATACCCTTTCTATTCTTGGGAGCACCTCCGCTGATATTGTCTCCGTTCAATGGGAACCTACTGTAGGGATTTCCGACCCGAATTCCCTTACTCCAAAGTTTGAGGCTTTGCGTGGGGGAGACACCTATTTTCTTCGCGTGGAGGGGGAAGATGGTTGTACCCTAGTAGACAGTATCAGTATCGATGTGTTGCGAAATCCATTTGTTCGTGTCTCGCCTGCTGAAGATACCCTTATCCAGCAAGGAGATACCATCCAACTGAGTGTATTGGATGGGAGTGGGGCTTTTATTTTTGAATGGAGTCCACCCGAAGGACTCAGCGATCCTACCATTGCCAATCCCAGAGCCTATCCAGATACTACAACTACCTATTCAGTTTTAGGTATAGGGGATGCAGGATGTAGTTCAAGTGAATCTATCACCATTGTTGTGGGCGAACCTGTTTCTAATTCTCCCTTGCTTCCAGACGGAGGGGTCATTCAGGACCCTTTCCCCAATCCAATGAACAATTCCCTTACGCTAAGAGCAGATCTTACAGAATCTGGTAGTCTTTCCATAGAGCTTTTTGATTTATTGGGGAAAAAGAAAAGTCAGCTTTTTAAAAAGGCTGTTACCCCAGGTTCATTTGTCTTTCAGTGGGAGCGACCGGCTAATATCCCTAATGGAGTCTATTTATTAAAGTGGAATTGGGGCGATTACTCTTATGTACAGAGGATTCAATTGCAGTAAGTAAAAACACTTGACAAATCTTTGTGATTTCAACTATTTATTCAATTTTTTAGAAAATGATACTGAAAAAGATAGGGTTAGGGGTATTAGGCCTGCTTGTCAGTTTAGCTGGGCTTTCCCAGAATATTGATGCTGAAAGTGTAGACGGAAAAATATTTGTAAAAATCAGCGATCAATCCCCTGTGCGCATAGCCTCTTTTGAACGACCTGGAATATTAAAGGAGTCTTCCACTGAGAATCCTAAGGAACTGGTAGAAATATTTGAGGCCTATCAAACCCAGTCCATCAGTGCTACTTTTCCTCGTTCTGATCAACATCGGCTTTCCCGTATCTACACAATAGAATTTGAGGCAGAAGAGCAAGTTGAAGCATATTTGTCCGAGTTAAATTCACTTCCCTATGTAGAGTATGCGGAAAAAGTTCCTTTATACCGTATTGAAGCTTTTGAAGAAGAAGAGGTCTTCGAGCCCAATGATCGACGCATTTTCAACGACTTGTATCACCTGGACTTGATTAATGCTGCGGAGGCCTGGGACATCAGTCAAGGAAGTGAAGAAGTAGTCATTGCGGTAGTAGATGATGCTGTATTGATTGATCATGAGGACTTGGCGGCAAATATTTGGGTAAATCCCGGAGAGATTCCCGGAAATGGAGTAGACGATGACCGAAATGGCTATATCGATGACGTCAACGGGTTTGACGTAGCTACTGGCACTCCCAATCCTGGAGGGCTCGCTCAATTACTAACCCATGGAACCCGAGTTGCCGGATGTGCCTCTGGCGTTACGGATAATGGCAGAGGGATTGCCAGTATTGGATTCAACTGTAAAATCATGGCCGTTAAAGCAACTGCAAACCCTTCTTCCGTCGACCGCAATCGAGTGACTAATACCTTCGAAGGTGTAAAGTATGCAATAGATGCTGGGGCAGATATTGTAAATATGTCTTTTGGAGGTGGGGCTCGAAATCAAACCTTCCAGGAATTGCTAAATGAAGGAAATCGACAGGGAATTGTATTTGTTGCATCTGCGGGAAATACAGGCAATGATGAGGAGTTTTTTCCCGCTGCTTATAATCATGTGATAAGTGTTGCTTGGACGGGAGAGACAGATCGTGTCTCAGGGAATTCTACCGTACATAGTACAGTGGATATCGCAGCTCCCGGACAGAGTATCCGAACGACTGTATCTAATATTACCTTGAATGGCTACACGCGAACTTCTGGAACCTCTTTTGCAAGCCCTATTGTTGCAGGAGTTTTAGGCCTAATGAAATCGGTCAACCCCTGTGCAACTCCAGAGGAGTTGGAGACGTTCTTGAAGAATTCTGCGGATAATATCAGTGCATTGAATCCGAGCTTTGCAGGCAAGATTGGTGCTGGTCGTGTAAATGCTGCCAGAGCTTTAGAGGCCGTTGCAGCTCCAAGCCTGGTAGAAGCTGACTTCACCTTCGATAACTCTTCCATGTGTAACAATCGCATTCCCTTTACCTTTATTACAGGGGCTGGGGAGCAAGAGTGTGAAGGGGTAAATAGATACACCTGGGAGGTAACGGATGGAGGTGAGTTCTCAAATTCAGCGCAAGGGGAGACGGCAAGTATCGAGTTCCCCGAGTCGGGTAGGTATGAAGTTAGACTTACAGTTTCCAATGCAGCCGGGAGCACCAGCACGGTCAAGACAGTAGATATAACGGTTAATCCTGGAGCCTTTATCGATGCGGGAAGTGATACGGTAGTCTGTCTGGGGGAATCTATCCAGTTGGGAAGTACCACTACGGCAGAGGTTAATCGAATTCAATGGCTTCCAGAAATCGGACTAGATGATGCAGCCAGCTTATCTCCCACCTTTCAAGCTCGCCAAGGAGGAGGGACCTATCAGCTTACGGTAGAAGGGGAGGATGGCTGTATATTAGTAGACAGCATACAAATTGACGTATTTCGCCTCCCCATCATTAGGGTTACGCCTGCCGATACTAGTGTAATGGCTGGGGATAGCGTGGTCCTACAAGTGAGAGGAGGATTATTTTACGAATGGTCCCCTAGTACCTATTTAAGTGATACAACAATATCTACTCCCCTTGCTATCCCAGAAAAAACCACCACTTATACCATCAAAGCCATTGGAGCCGGAAGGTGTGAATCCGAATTATCCTATACCCTCAATGTATTAGGGGATAGCATAGGGACTACCTTGCCCAGCTTTTTGCAAGGGGCTCGTATTGATGATCCTATTCCAAATCCTGCTTCCGAATCCGTTAATCTGTTTGCTACCTTTCCAACTTCTGTATCAGTGGAGTTATCCCTTTATTCGCTGGAAGGGAAACGCTTGCATGCGATCCTACCACATACTTGGGTAGGAGAAGAATTAGATACAGATTGGAAAATACCTTCTGGAATACCGGACGGTGTCTATTGGCTGGTTTGGAACATTGAGGGAGCCAAGCATAGTCAACCCCTGTTGATTGCTCGGTAATTGTTGGTTGTTCCTCTTTATTGAGGTAGTTTTTCCCCAACTACCCCATAGACATAAGTCCCAAGGGTTGCGCTTAGTAGAACAACGCTGAATATCCCAAATCCATTGCCAAGCATTACGAACATGGGACCCGGGCAGGCGCCCATTAAGGCCCAGCCCAGCCCAAAAATAGATCCTGCAAGGAGATGCCGGGTAGTGTTGAGCTTCATAGGAGTGTATTGGATAAATGTGTCTCGCCAGGTTTTTACTCTAAAGTACTTCATGGCTCCGATGATCAAAATACCTAAAACCACGGCAACACCAATGATACCGTACATATGAAAGCTTTCAAAGCGAAACATTTCATGGATTCTATACCAGGAAATCGCTTCTGATTTGGTCATGATGATTCCAAACAGAATTCCTGTAGAAAAATAGGGGACTAATCGCATAATAGATTTTTACGAGATAAAACAACGAGAAATGAGAAGGCTTATCCAAATATAAAGGGCATGATTCCCCAGGTCATAAGTAAACCTCCTATGAAAAATCCAATGACTGTGAGCAAGGAAGGTAATTGTAGGTGTGATAGGCCTGTAATAGCATGACCTGAGGTACACCCTTTTCCATACCGAGCCCCAAAGCCTACCAAAAATCCGCCAACCACCGACAGGAGCAAGCCTTTAGGATTATGGAAGTTGAATAGGTCTTCTGGTAAAAAACCCTGCCCTTGCGGATAGGAAATCCCCCAACTTGCTAAATGGCTAAGGGTAGATTCCGAAATCGCAACGGGATCAGGATTTGCAAAAAATTGTGAGGTGACGAACCCTCCCAAAACGGCTCCAAACACAAAGGCTAGGCGCCAGTATTCCTCCTTGATGTCAAAATCAAAAAAACTGTGCTTTTTTCCAGCTCCCGCAAGGTTACAGAATCCTTTGAAAGCTGAGGAGACCCCAAAGCTTCTTCCCATCCAATTCATTAGAAACAGGACAAAAGCAATAGCAAGACCCGATACAGCCCAATGCCAAGGTGAGTAAATTATCTCAATCCAAGATTGATAATTTTCAGATGCGCTCATTTTTTATATAAATACTTTACCAATATAATTCTTATAATATAATGCAAAATTATAAAAAATTATTGTACATGTAAATTATATAAATATTTATAAATTATTAGGACTTAATAATTTATCTTAATTCGATTTAAGAGCCACATCAGAAAAATGCAAGGTTAAGAAACAATGGATCAGAAAAAACGTATTATAAAAACATTATATTAGAATTCTTTAATTATATTTGGCGTATCTAATTTTGATTCTTACTCATATGAAAGGAACTACATCCGTTGACGAAATTTATATTGACCAAATGTATACGGGCTGTTTGTCTGAAGCAGCTTATTACATTGAATCTCAAGGGGAGGTTGCTATTATAGACCCCATGCGGGAAACAGAGCCATATGTAGCTAAAGCCACCAAAAGAGGAGCAACAATTAAATATATTTTTGAAACCCACTTTCACGCGGACTTCGTTTCAGGCCATGTGGATTTAGCCAAGCGAACCGGTGCAACCATAATTTATGGTCCTGGGGCGCATACAGGATATGATACCCTGGTAGCTAAAGATGGGCAGGAATTTAGGGTAGGCAGCCTTACTTTTCGCGTTCTCCATACGCCTGGTCACACACCGGAGTCTTCTTCCTATTTGTTGATGAATGAAATAGGGAAACCCTATGCCGTATTTACAGGTGATACCCTATTTATCGGAGAGGTTGGCCGTCCGGATTTAGCGATAAAAAGCGACTTGACATTGGAAGATCTGGCTGGGATGCTGTATGACTCCTTACACGATAAGTTGATGACCCTTCCCGAGGAGGTTCTCGTATACCCAGCGCATGGTGCAGGATCTGCTTGTGGAAAGAATATCTCCGATGAGCGCTTTTCGACCATTGGGATACAAAAGCAAACCAACTATGCGCTTCAGCCTATGGCAAAAGGAGAATTTATCGAGCAAGTTACAACGGGTATCTTACCTCCTCCTCAATATTTTTTGAAGGCTGCAGCCCTCAATCAAAACGGATACGAGGATATCGATACCCTTCTTGAGGAACGAACCCTTCCGATGACTGTTGAAGACGTCATTCATGCACAAAAGCAGGGAGCCCTTGTCTTAGACACTCGCACTGCAGACCAGTTTGAAAGGGGCCATATCCCTGGATCGGTTTTCATTGGCTTGGATGGGTCCTTTGCTTCTTGGGTAGGTACCTTGATCGAAGACCTCAAGCAACCGATTGTTGTAATTACAGAAGCTGGCAGGGAAAAAGAAGCTGTATTGCGCTTGGCAAGGGTGGGCTATGAAAATGCACTAGGGTACCTGGAAGGAGGAATTGATGCCTGGGGTAAGGAAGGTGAAGCCCTAGATGAAATTTCCTCCATTGAAGGGGAGGAACTGGCGCAACTGATGCACACTAAAAATTTATCCCTTCTTGACGTACGTAGACCTGGGGAGTATAAAGTGAACCATGTGGTGCATGCACACAATTTTCCCTTAGATTTTATCACGACACACTTTGATGAGTTCCCTAAGCATCAGAAGCATTTTGTTCATTGCCGGAGTGGCTACCGCTCTATGGTGGCTATTTCCTTTATGAAAAGAGAAGGCTATACAGATCTGGTAAATATCACAGGGGGAATGCTGGGAATTGAAAAGACCCAAATTCCACGGGAGATTTCTAGTTGCCAGCTGTAGGTAGTATCTCTGAAACTGAGGACTATCCAACTCAAAAACCCAGCTAATTTGACTGTAAAGTATACGTTTGAAGGGAGTTATCCCAGTTTTCCTTGTCATGTAGGTCATGGTACTGTATGGCTTCCGGAATGCTCATGAAAAAATTTTCCTTTCCGATGAGTTCAACCCCACCAGCCTTGTGTATGACATCTCTCACGGGTCCTTTAATATCTGTGAAGTAGATAGCGAAGGATTTTGCTTTCCATTCGAGAATGAGATCTTTAATAACCATGATCGCACTGCTATCTACATCATTTATAGCCTCTGCGTTTACAATAATCCCCTTTAGTAGCTTTCCTTTCTTTTCTATCAGCTCCTCCATCGTTTCTCTCACGAAGTTGATATTGGCAAAATATAACTGTGCGTCAAACCTGACAATTAGTAAGTCAGGCCTTTCTACTACTTGTTCAAATCGCTTCACGTTTCGGAAGAAGGGGGTATTCGGTACTTGTCCTAATTCTGCAACATGGGGTTTGGTGGTTCTAAATATGATGATGGAAATAGAAAGAGCAACCCCAATCACTATGCCCAACTCAATACCCAGAAATAGGGTACTCAAAAACGTGGCTAAAAGCATAAAAAAATCTGAACGATCTGTCTTCCAAAGGTATAGAGCGGTTTTCCTATCGATTAAGCCCAGGACTGAAACCATAACGATGGAAGCGAGTACAGCTTTAGGCAAATAGTAGAATAAAGGGGTTAGAAATAGAAGGGTGGAAACAATAATGATTCCACTGATTATAGAAGCCATCCCAGTATTTGCACCAACTTGATTGTTTACGGCCGTCCGGGATAAGCTACCTGTAACGGGAAAGGCCCCCCCAAAAGATCCAATTAGGTTCGCCATCCCTTGGGCGATTAGTTCTTGATTTGGGAGAATTTTATAGTTTTTACGTATTGACTGTATAGTTTTGGATATGGCAATACTTTGCATATAGCTTACTAGGGAAATGGCAAAGGCGATGGGTAATAGGCTTTTGATGGAGTTCAGGTTAAACGTTGGGATGTGGATACCTGGAAGCCCTTCTGGGATAGTTCCTATAATGCTTAGATTTTTCTCATTCCAGCCACTCAACCAAACCAATAGAATGCCTAAGATCACAACCAAAAGAGAGCCTGGAATTGATTTGTGAATGCGTTTAAGCAATAGGATAAGGGCAATTCCCCCTAGCCCCACTGCAATACTAAGAAAATTGATATTTCCCACTTGCTTACTAGTTTCCCAAAGGGTGAGGTAGAAAAATTGGCTTTGGGGAATTTTGATACCCAGTAGATGATTGAGCTGGCTAAATCCTATAATAAAGGCAGATGCGGAGGTAAAGCCTGAAATAACTGGCCTGGACAGGAAATTCACCAAAAAACCTAAGCGGAATAACCCTAAGACCAATTGTATAGCTCCTACTATGAAGGCAAGTAATAGGGTCATTCCTATAAATTCTTCCGTTCCCTGTGTTGCCAAGGTACTGACACCAGCGGCAGTCAGAATGGAAATCGTAGCCATAGGACCTACGGACAATTGTCGAGAGGTTCCCAAAATTGCGTAGATGAATAAGGGGAGGGTGGTCGCATACAGTCCGTATATAGGAGGCAAACCTACAATCATTGCATAAGCCATTCCTTGGGGAATAGCCATTACGCCTACCGTGACGCCTGCAACTAGGTCTCCTTTCAACTGATTAAGGGTATAGGTTGGGAGCCAGGTCAATATGGGAAAAAACGACTTGAGATTCATCGTAAATAATTAGGTACAAATTTATTCCCTCAGCATTACCAAACGCACAACAAATATAGGCCCTTAAAAATAAGGGAATAAACGCTTGTTTTAAATTTTCTTAACTTATTTCAAGCTTGGTGCTTTTTAGTAATCGTCATAGAAATGAACCTAAGGGATAAAGTACGGGAAAGGATTAGATTGGGAATGCCTGACGAGGCGTTAGAAGTATTAACGAACAACCTCTCAGAATTCTCATCTACCCAACAAAATGAGATCCTCCTCCTTTCCAGCCAACTGCAAAATTGGAAAAAGGATAAATCATTGGGGTTAACCCCCGATGAAGGGGAATTAAGGAGAATTGAGTATTCCGTTCTTACCCTAATTGACGAAAAATTTACTCCTAAAGGAAAGAAGACCCTAAGAAAAAAAAGGGTTCTACCCTTTCTGTTGATTTTGGCTGTTGTTCTAGGCTATTTGGCTATTACCCATTTCAATCAGAGAGATCTTCCACCTACTCAAGGCTGCTACATACAGACGGGAAACCTTACCCGATTGGTTTCTGAACCCAATCCTTTTTCAGCGCAGGTGGGATTGCTAAGGAAGGAAAAATACTATGCAGTCTTAGAAAGGAAGGAATATTTACATTCGGGGAAAAGTAATTGGATGTACCTCATACACGACGAAGAGGCTAATATGAAGGGATGGGTAGGAGGAGGCAGCGCACTTCAATATATTTCTTCAGACTGTTTGGAAGAGCTAATACCCTAAATAAAGGTACCTATAATTTTCCTAGGGCTACTTTGCATTGATTTTCCAAGCTGGATTGGTAAAAGTAATCCGTATAGGTTAAGGCTTTTTTATAATACTGTCTAGCCAATTCTCTGTTTTCTTGGTTGCGGGCGATTTCACCAATGTAGTAAGAAGAATAGCTCTGCTGCCATCTAGAACTAGGGAGATCAGGCTGTGCAATGCACTTTAGGTAATTGTCGTAGGCTATACTCAATTTTCCTTGGGTATGAAAGATCCGCCCATAGAGGTAGTATAAAAAGGTTAATTCTTCAGGCGTCATTTGTAGAGGAGCTTCCGACAATGGCTTTAGGTAAGAAAGGGCACGGGTGTAATAGCCTCCATCATAGGCATTTCTGCTTTGGAAAAGGGTAAGGGTAGGGGTACTGGGTTTAGCTGCTAAAAACTTCTTCGCTAGGTGTAAGGCATACTCATCTTCTTCCAAGTCAGAGGCTTCTTGATGTTGAAGCTGACCAAAATACGAGCTACCCATCTCGTAATCCCCATCGAGCAAGTAAGACATACCCAATCGAAAAACTGCGTCCGTTCGGTACAAATCCCCTTTATGCTGGGTGAGGAAAAAATCGAACATCTTTCTGGCCTGTGGATAAGAAGCCTTATAGTAGTAGGCCCTTCCCATATGGTAATCCCAAAGAGGGATAAAAAAGATAGTAGGGTCGTCCTTGTAAAGGCTCCTTTTTTGTAAAATTTTGAGGGCCTTTTGGCTTTGTTTGATCCCCATATATCCTGCAATTTGGCAGTAGTCCAATAGGATGCTATTGGAGAATGTATCCCGAACGTATTCAAGGGCCTTAAGCGCTTTGTGGGGTTGATTAAGCAGGTTTTTTGTAGCGAAATAGTGAAGTAAAGTAGATTCCAAAGGAAGAACTTTCCCCTCTTTGCCCGCTTTCTCAAGCTGTCGAATCCCTTTGGTTATATCTCCCTTAATACCAAGGGTTTGGGTGATCCAATGGTATTTTTTGGGAATTACGCCAAACAAGCAATTAAATAAGCCTTCCATCTTTAGGCTATTGGGGTCGTTTGGAAAGATTTTTTGATGCTTTTTAAGGTAATTTCTACTGTACCGTAAGGACCACACCCCTTTTAAATAATTCTTATCTAAAAACTCTACCATCCCTTTTTTTGCATACATATCAGAGAGTAGAATATGTTGGAGGGAATCTCCTGAAGGTAGGGCATAAATAGATTCCACAATCTGATCCCAATTATTTCTGAGTTTTACCAAGTCATTGGGAGTTTGGGCAGTTAGGTATTTATAAAAATGGAGATGAAATTGATAATAGCTGCGTAGGCCCTCGGATTCCAACTGACCAAGGTTTTGGGCAACCTCGCTGAGGCGAAAGGAAAGCAAATCTCTTTCAATCTGACTGGGTTCAATGGCCCGTAAGATTGGAGAGCCCCCTAGCAATAGGATTCCAAGGAGGACTTGAGAAAAAGGAGAAGATGGATGTTTCCTGGACATCGAGTAAGGATTACCTAATTCGAATAGTCAATAGTTAAATGTAGGGATTAAACAAGAAAGAATAAACGAGATGCAATAAATGTAATAGAAATGTAATAAAATCTGGTTCTTATGTCGTACTACTGAAGGCAATCTATCCTACCGGTTTGACAAAATGCACAAATGTTCAATAAGCTTTTTAATAAAAAAACCCTCTGATCGAAAAATCAGAGGGCCCTAAACCAAAAGCTTTACTAATGAAAAACCATCTTTAAGTCATACTGCATTTTTAAAGATTTTGTTACATTTAATTCAATTTTATTCAAAAAAAGTTAAGAAAAAACGATTTTCACGCTCAGGTTATGAAAATTTCACTAGAAGGAAAGGTCGCATTGGTAACTGGTGGTGGAAGGGGAATTGGTAAGGCTATATCCCTGGCACTAGGGGCTGCTGGGGCTACGGTAGCAGTGCATTTTTCCCAAAATAGGGGAGGGGCCACCCAAGTAGTTGCGGGTATAGGTAATAATTCTAAGTTATTTCAAGCGGACTTCAGAAGGTCTGCTTCTGTTACAGGTTTATTGGATCAGGTGATCGAACGGTATGGCAAGCTAGATATTTTGGTGAATAATGCAGGAATAGCGATAGATATGCCCATGAATGCAGATTGGGAAGTATGGCAAACGGGTTGGGAACAAACCCTGCAGGTAAACTTGGTATCTGCTGGGATATTGAGTAAACTGGCCATAAAGCACTTCCAAGAGAAAGGAGGAGGACGGATCATCCACATAGCTTCGCGAGCTGCTTTTCGGGGAGATGTACCTGGGTATATGGCTTACGCTGCTTCAAAAGGAGGAATGGTCTCCATGAGTCGGTCTATAGCCCGGTATTTTGGCAAAGACAACATCCAGTCTTTTGTAGTGGCTCCGGGATTTACTCAAACCGAAATGGCCCAACAATTTATAGATGAGTTTGGAGAAGACCTCGTGATAAAAGATTTGGCCTTGAATAAACTCACTCAACCCGAAGATATAGCTCCCACCGTGGTATTTTTGGCCAGTGGTATGATGGACCACGCTACTGGGTGCACCATAGATATTAATGCAGGTTCATATGTGAGGTAGGGGAGAAGCCAGAAAAGAGAAGGGGAAATGAGGAGTGGGAGAATGAGTTTAAAAAAAATTATCCTCTTTTCTCTTAGCAAAGCGTTCTTGTATCTTTCCCCAACTTTATCGATACTTCCACAAATAATACAGATGCTTCATGTATTCATTGTTGACGAATATCATGGCTTCTTCATTGTTCCACCAGTTATCTGTATCATAGCGTTGGGGTTCTGCGGCAAAAATAAAGGGGAGGATACCTGCGTCTTCAAATTTTTTCTGAAATACCCGTTGTATTCTTCTGGTATGAAATTTTGAGCTTACTATGCCAATGCGTTTTAAGTTGCGCTGTTCTGCATAGCCGAGGATAATATCTGATTCTTCATAGGTAGAGGTTCCTTGTATAAGCACTCCTATGGCGCTGCTGTCTACCCCTGCTTGGAGCAAGGCTTCTCGAGTCAGTTCTGCCTCAGAAATTACCGTATCTAGCACTTCTAACAAAGGAGGAATGCGTTGTCCAGTTGCAATAACGCGTGTCGTATATCCCAAGTGGTAAAGTTCTGCCGCCTTGGTCGCTCTTTCTCCTGGATCTCCTCCCAGGACAAAAAGGGCATCAACTTCTACGGGACTATCATTGTGAATCAGTAAGTTCCCTACTCCTTTTAAAATATTATGGCGAAACAAAAAGGCCAATAAGAAGCCTACCATCAGGACACTGAAATAAATGAGAATTTTTTGGCCAGAAAGTTTCATAAACGAGAAATTAGTCTATTCAAGTACCTTCACGTTCACAGAGCATTACGATTTGCCCCTAAAAATCATATTGGAAAGCAAAAGAACCATAAAAAGGTATATGCCATTGGAAACAATGGTACAATTTACGTATAAAATAGACTTTGAAAAGGGCAATTCAGAAAGAATTTCAACATAGATGGTAGTTTGTTGAAAAAAGGATAATTTGAGCACGATCAGCAATCAAGACTTTCCCTCCCATTCTTGAAAAAACCGCTTGAGAAAGTTTTCCATAAATTCATGTCGCTCCTTGGCAAGCTGTTTCGCTGTTGGCGTATGCATTCTATCTTTTAGCAAAAGGAGTTTCTCATAAAAATGATTGACCGTAGTACTCTTATTGTGTGAGTAGGATTCGAAGGAAGTATGTAGGGTAGGAGAGAGGCTGGGGTCGTACATTTCTTGCCCTGCATAGCCCCCATAAGCAAAGGTCCGTCCAATCCCAATCGCACCTATTGCATCTAACCGATCTGCATCCTGGACGATCTTCCCCTCTATCGATTTCATTGTTTCTGGGACCTTAGCCCCTTTAAAAGATAGGTTTGCGATGATTTCCACAATTTTCTGGATGTAATTTTGGGGTACCTGAATGCGCTCTAGCCACATCCTGGCCTCCTTAGGGCCGATTTCTAGGTCTCCTCCGTGAAATTTGTGATCTGCAATGTCGTGTAGTAAAGCGGCTAACTCAACTATTACCAGATCAGCTTCTATTTCCGACTGGGCAATCTGCCGTGCATTCTTCCACACGCGATAGGTATGCCACCAATCGTGTCCAGAGCCTTCTCCTAATTGCTCAGATTTGACATGCGCTACAGTTTGAGCAATCCAGGATTCTTCTTCTCGATTCATAGGGTAAAACCAATTAACTCCTCTTCATCTCAGCAAGGATTTCATGGAAATGGGCTATGGTTTCAATTCCTTTGAAATAGTTAAAGAGTCCATAGTGTTCATTGGGGCTGTGGATATTATCCGAATTAAGGCCAAAGCCCATAAGAATGGTATCTAAGCCCAATTCTTGCTGAAAAAGGGCTACAATGGGGATAGAACCCCCTTCACGAGTAGGAATAGGGGGCTTCCCAAATGCTTTTTCAAAGGCTTTGGAAGCAGCTTGGTACCCAATAGAGTCTGTAGAAGTTACTGCGGCCTCTCCACCATGGTGGTTAATGATTTCAATTTGAACCGTTGGAGGGGCTATGCGCTGTAGGTATTCCGTGAATAATTCCGCAATTTTTTCAGAATTCTGGTTAGGAACCAGTCTCATGGAAATCTTTGCATGTGCCTGGGAAGGCAGAACGGTTTTGGAACCCTCTCCTGTATAGCCTCCCCAAATTCCATTCACATCCAAAGTCGGTCGAATGGATTTCAACTCGGGAATAGAGTACCCTTTCTCTCCCTTTGCTGCACCGATTCCCAGGTCGTTGAGAAAGGATGCCTCGTGGAAGGGAGCCCTGCCTAAATCATCTCGCTCTGATTGGGAAAGGTTATATACCTGGTCATAGAACCCTGGGATGGTAATACGACCATCTTTATCCTTGAGGTGTGCAATCATCTCGCATAGGACATTGATTGGATTATCTACTGCACCTCCATAGACTCCGGAGTGTAAATCCCGGTTAGGGCCAGTAATATGAACTTCCATGTAGGCCATTCCCCGAAGACCCACGGTAATAGACGGGGTATCGTTGGCAAGCATAGAGGTATCTGAAATGAGCATCAAGTCGGCTTCCAAAAGCTCCTTGTGATTTTTTACAAAGTCTGGAAGGCCTTCACTCCCAACTTCTTCTTCTCCTTCTATAAGAAATTTAACATTACAGGGAAGCGGACCATTTTGATTGAGGATTTCCAAGGCCTTGAGGTGCATATACACCTGCCCTTTATCATCGCAAGCCCCCCTTGCATATATTTTTTCGTCTTTTATTACAGGCGTGAAGGGATCTGAATCCCAAAGATCAAGTGGGTCCGGGGGCTGTACATCATAATGCCCATAAATGAGAACGGTTGGTGCCTCTGGGTCCACGGTTTTAGAAGCATAGACTATAGGATGGCCCGAGGTTGGGAATACTTTCACCTCGTCCATCGCCAAGGCTTGAAGTTTCTCTTCTAACCAGTGGGCTGTCTGAGTCACAGCTTCCTTATATTGGGAATCTGCACTGATACTTGGAAAAGAAAGGAAGTCTATAAGCTCATCCAGAAATTTCTTTGAAGAGCTTTGAATTTGGGTTTGATAATTCTGCATGCTTAAATCCTAGTGACTATTTAGGCAAATATAGCCATTTTTCATGCAAGACTTTTTGCTCCTTTTGATAGATCTCAATAAAATATATTCCTGGCGTTATCTTGGGGATATTAACTCCTGCAGAACTCAATAGCGAGGAGGCATGTAAAAGGCGTCCTTCCAAATCATATACCCGAATCGCTAAAGGAAGAGGACTGCCAGGAGGAATAGATAAATAAATGTCTTGGGTTGGACTAGGGTTGGGAATCAGGCGAATCTGATTTTCTTGGATAGTGTTTTCACGAGAGACTGTAAGTAGGCCAGGCACATGGAATATACCTATTCCTCCCCGAGAGTTTCCCACAATCCATTCTAAGCTTCCATCACCATCTAAATCTGCTCCCCAAGGACTTGTTCGGGCGCCAATGCCCAGGTTACTCGGAAAACTTGGGTTTAAAATAAACCGCGCTTCAGGATTAGAGCGAGTCTGGTCAAAAAGATAAAATTCCCCAGATTCTGATCCTACTAATACGCTCAATAAGCCGGACCTATTCTGGAATACGAAAGGTACGCTAAATCCGGTACAACACTCTGGACTAATATCTATTCCGCCCCAATTCGCTTGTGTAGGTTCAGCCTCAAATACGGGGATTTCCGCTGAGCCAACATTTTGGAAGTAGTTCAGGGTACCGTTTCCTTCCCCTACAATGAGATCTAAGAGGTTATCGCCGTTTATATCAAACAGCTGGGGACTCGCATTTTGTCCAATGTCAATATTGCTAAACCTAAATTCTGATAAATTGAAACTAGCCTCTCCCTCAATAGGAGTATTGGTGAACAGGTGCAGTTGGCCGTTGATATCTCCTATTACCAGGTCTTGGTCTCCATCCCCGTCTAAATCTCCAAAGGTAGGTCGAATTTCCTGGATAATCTGAGTGAAAAAGGATCCTATATTTAAGTAATTTCTACTTGCTAGCTTAAAGCTCGGTGAACTAGGCGTTCCGATATTTTCGTAAAGGGTAAAACTCGCTGAAGGGATCTCTCCACCGTTTTGATAAGCTTTATTTCCAACTAATATGTCTAGTAACCCATCCCCGTTGTAATCGAAGAGAATGGGGTGGGAATTGGCTCCGCAATCGATCATTTCCTCCTGTATAAAATCCTTTTGTGTCAAAGAAAATGCGGCGCCATCAGATTCAGAACTACCTGTATATAGCCATACATTTTGGAAATTGTCAGATATTATGGAAGCATTGGGGGCAACTACAAGGTCTGGGACTTGATCGAAGGTTACATCGAGTAAGAAGGCTGCGGGGAAAAAGTGGAGGTCCACCGCGGTAGAACCCATAGGAAAATCTGGAGAAAAGTCGGAAACAAAGGCCTCTTCTACCGTGCCTGTATTTCGCAAATACACCAGGTTCTCATGGGAAATATCTCCCAAGACCAAGTCGCTTAAAACGCCCCCATCCTGTGGAATAGGGGTCAAGGTAGAGCCTACATGAAGTTCGTTTCGGACTCCCCCTTGAAGTCCCGTACAAGGATCATTTAGAAATACCTCATTGGAAAGACCATCTTCGCGAAAGGAGCCCCAACAAGGGTCTGCGAGTACAAAGTTCCCCTCTTGATTGGAAGGATCTGAATTAGAGATATTTTCAAATAGATTAACATAAGACCCTAGGGCATCAAAAGCCATGATATCTAGGTCCCCATCACCATCGATGTCAACTATTCCAGGTACATCTGTTGCGGGAATAAAAATGGGGATTCCATCAGTAGTCATGAGTAAGGAGATCTCCAGCCGAAATTCGAGCATTGAGGACGTGGACGTATTCAAAAATACTTGGATACCTTCACCTTCAGGGTTATGGGCAAATACATCCCCCAATCCGTCTCCGTTAAGGTCTCTTACGAGCACAAAATTATGAACAGGAGGGAAAGCTTGTTGGAATTGAGGGGCAAAGAGATAAGCATTATCCGCTTGGACAAAGGGAAGGATAACCTGGCCAGACCGATCGAAAATGACCAAGTCAATCAAACTGTCTCCATCCAGGTGGATCGGAGAGAACTGCGGTTCATTCAGTCCACCTGCAAAGGGGCTTCGCAATTCTTTCTCTCCATGAAATACGGGAAAACTTTCCGGTACAAATTCTTGCGCACAAACGCTGGTTAGCATTAGGTAGAGAACTCCCAAAAATATTCCACACTTTCGCATAGCTAGAAAGTTACAGGCTTATATGTCTCTTAAACAACTTGTGTTCCCTTTCTATGTTGGTGGCAATAACCAAGGTCCTGTCGTTAGCGAATTTTTGTATGAGGTCGAGGGTCAATGCTGAATTGGCTTCATCCATGAAGCTGGTAGGTTCGTCCAGTAAAAGAATAGAAGAGTGGGTAAATATAGCTTGGCCTATTTTTACTTTTTGGAGCATACCGGAGGAAAAAAACCTAAGGGGTTTATGGGCATGACCCTCTAGCTTTAAAACCTCAACAATATCTTGCGGATTTTCTAGGATACATTTGTTGAAGGAAAAATGTAGGCGTAAATGTTCCTTTAGGGAAAGTTCGGTGTATATTTCCATGGCAGGGCTTGCCCAACTAAGGTAGCGATACCAATTTTCTCTAGGAAGTACCTTTCCTTCGCTTTGGAAGGCAACCTTGCCTTGGGTAGGTAAGGCCTGGCCTGCTAAGAGATGCAGTAAGGTGGACTTTCCAGATCCATTAGACCCTACTACGGCAACCTGTTCTGAAGGCGCTAGTTTAAAGGAAAGATCTTTAAATATCCATCTGTGGTAAAATTTTTTTCCCAGGTTCTGAACCTCTAGAGAGACCTTGCTTTCCACCTGTTCAATGCTTAGTGAATAGGTCAGTTTGTATGGGTATGACCTTTAATTATACCCCGCTCAGCGTTCCTAATGAAGGTGATGATTTCATCCCGTTCAAGGGTAGCTGGTAGATGTGCTTCGACGTAGTCTAAGGCATTTCCTGTATTCCTTCCGGATAGGAATATATTGCGGTAAATGTCTTGGATTTGGTTGATAATTTCTGTTGAGAAGCCTCTTCTTCTCAGCCCAATGGAATTCACTCCGTCATATTGAAGGGGCTCTCTACCCGCTTTTACAAAGGGTGGAACATCCTTGCGAACCAAGGAGCCACCTGCAATCATGACGTGCTTTCCGACTTTTACAAATTGGTGGAATGCAGAAACGCCCCCTATTACTACGTGATCTCCGATTTGTACATGGCCAGCAATATTTACCGCATTGGCGATGATAACATTATCTCCAATGATGCAATCGTGTGCAATGTGCACATAGGCCATAATAAGGCCATTCTTCCCTATTTTGGTAGTTCCATTGTAAACTGTGCCTCGATTCAGGGTTACACACTCTCGAATCACCGTATTCTCGCCAATTTCCATGGTGGTTTTTTCTCCATGGAATTTTTTATCCTGGGGAATTGCGGAGATAATGGCACTTGGAAAGATTTTGCAATTTTTCCCAATTCTTGCTCCATCGTGGATGGTTGCATTTGAGCCAATCCAGCAATTATCTCCAATGGTTATTTCTCCATGGATGGTTACCGAAGGTTCGATATGGACGTTGTCTCCGATTCGTACAAGGGGATTAATTTCTTTGAGAGAAGGGCTTTCTTCATTTTGCCAGTATGCCAATTCCTTCGTATCGGAAGAGACATAGGTTCCTGCTAAAATTTTGGAATTCTTTCCGATTCGAACGCCATTTTTAAGGGTTACATTTGCCCCAATTATGCTTCCTTCTCCTATTTCTACATCGTCCTCAATCGTAGTGAATGGACCTACCTGAACACTTTCATGTAGGCGGGCGTTTGCCGAGATAAAGGCTAGTGGGTATTTGTTGTTGGTTTGAACAGATGATGTTATCATGATTTTTCCTTTGGTACAATACTGGCGACCATGTCTGCGAAACTTACGACCTGGCCATCAACTTTTGCAACCCCTTTCATTTTACATATACTACGTTTCATCGTGATGAGCTCAAGTTCAAAAACTAGAGAGTCTCCTGGGACAACGGGTTTTTTAAACCGGGCGTTGTCGATGGCAGCAATAAAAACCCAAACAGATTCTGGGTTTTCTATGGTATTTAAAAGAAGAATACCCCCCACCTGAGCCATTGCTTCCAATTGCAGAACTCCAGGCATAATAGGATTTCCCGGGAAGTGGCCTTGAAAAAATGGTTCATTTATAGTTACATTCTTAACACCAACAATTCTGTTGGGGGAGAACTCTGTTATTTTGTCCACCAATAAAAAGGGATATCTGTGGGGTAAAATTCTTTGAATAGCGTTGATATCAAATATAATTCCGTCCTTTTCCACGGTCTGAAATTTACGGGTGATACGTTGTTTTTGAAGTTGTGATTTTACCATTTTTGCTAGTTCGACATTGGCTTTATGCCCAGGCCTGATGGCTTCAACGTGCCCCACTATTGGGACACCAACCAGAGCTAAATCCCCTACGAGGTCCAGTAATTTATGTCTGGCAGGCTCATTTGTATGGCGGAATCCTCTTTCGTTTAGAACTCCTTCTCTGACTTGTATGTTGGGCTTATTGAATATTTTTCCGAGCCGTTCCAGCTCTTCGGGTTGTATGTGTCGATCTACAATGACAACGGCACTTTCCAAATCTCCTCCTTGAATCAATCCAGCATTGTAAAGGGACTCTATTTCATGAAGGAAGACGAAGGTCCTACTGTCAGCAATTTCATTGGGAAATGATTCAAGTCCCTTCAATTCTGCTTGCTGAGGTTTGAGCACAGAGGAATTGAAGTCAATGTTTACCAAGGCCTGAAAGTTATTTGAAGGACCAATGGTGAGTTTGACATTCCTTTCCACCTCTTCATAACAGATGGGTTCGGTGATAACAAAGGCATTGCGTTGAACCCCTTGCTCTTGTAATCCTACAGATAACAAGGCATCTGAAAAAAACTTGGCACTACCGTCCATGATAGGAGGTTCTGGACCATCTATTTCAATCAAACAATTGTCAATCTGTAGACCTGCAAGTGCTGCCAAGGTATGCTCTACTGTATGAACTTTTACTCCCTTTTCAGCTATCGTTGTTCCCCTTGAGGTATCAACAACATGCTCCACTCGGGCATGTACTTCTGGGTCTCCTGGGAGATCTACGCGTTTGAATACAAAACCGTGATTGGGTGGGGCTGGAGCAAAGGTCATTTTAACAGGTTGCCCTGTGTGTAAGCCATGCCCAAGGACAGTGACTCGACTAGTAATGGTATGTTGTGTATGGTTCAAGATTTTTTCTCCAGTTTGTTTTCCAGCTCTTGTATCCGCTGATACATTTCATTGAGTTTTCTATACAATACTTCTGAACGGATCTGGCTCTGAAAGGGTTGGATGGGAATGCCTTTCCACTTTTTCTGAGGCTCCTTTATGGACTTATTTACACCAGATTTTGCAGCAATTTGCGTCTGGTCCGCAATTTCCAAGTGTCCAATAACTCCCACCTGTCCTCCCACGATTACGTTTCTCCCAATCTTGGTACTTCCTGAAATACCACACTGGGCAGCCAATGCAGAGTCTTGTCCTATCCTTACATTGTGGGCAACCTGAACCAGGTTATCCAGTTTTACTCCGTTTTCAATATAGGTGGATCCAAGGGTAGCACGATCAACTGTGGTATTTGCACCTACTTCCACTTGATTTCCCATGATCACGTTACCGAGCTGAGGGATCTTTTTGAAAGATCCATCTGGCATGGGGGCAAAGCCAAATCCATCACTTCCTATACGTGCACCAGAATGAACAATGCATTGCTTCCCAATTTTACACTCGGAATAAATAGTCACGTGGGGATAAATGATGGACCCAGATTCGATGACTACATTATCTCCTATATACACATGAGGGTAGATTTTTACGTGATCCCCAAGCTCTACTCCTTCTCCCAAATAGCTAAATGCCCCTATGTATACATTGTGCCCCAGTTTTACTCGGTCTGAAATAAAGGAAGGTTCCTCTATTCCCCTGCGATCTTTCTCCATTTCCTTTGAGAGCAAATGCATAAGTACAGCAAAGGATTTGTAAGGCTCCTCAACCTTCAACAAAGTTGCTGAAATGTTATTTTCAGGCTTGAAGTCTTTACTGACTATTACCGCAGAGGCTCGAGTAGAGTAAATATATGGGGTATATTTAGAGTTAGCCAGAAAGGTGATCTGACCGGTATCAGCCTCCTCTATTTTTGCGATAGAGTGGATGTTAATTGAGTCATTGCCTTCAACTTGCGCATTCAACAATTTGGCAATCTGTGCAATAGTTTGGTTCATATTTTATCAGCAAAGGCCTTGCGCTCAAAGGTAGCAAATCTTTACTAAATTAAAATTTATCTAACTAGGTGATTTGCGAATCACTGGGGTAAAAATGATCACCTATAAAAATCCCCTCTACGCACCCTGTAAGCTCTTGGTTCAGAAAGGCAGAGTTTTTGGCCTTGGAGGGTATATCTTTAGGATCCAAGGACCATTTCTTTTCAGGGTGGAAAACCGTCAAGTTTGCCACATATCCTTCTCGTATGCTAACTAAACTTTTTTGAAGAAGGTTACGTGGATTTACACTTAATAGTTCCACTAGTGTTGAGTGGTCCATAATTCCGGATTGAATGAGGGCTTGGTTTACAAGGGAATAGGCAGTTTGCAATCCCAGCATTCCAAAGTCAGCCAATCCAAATTCCTTATTTTTTTCCTCTATCCCCTGAGCCCAGTGACAGGTACACAAGGCGTCTATCCAACCTTGTTTCAATGCTTCTCGAAGGTTTGTTACCTGTTCCTTGTTCCGAAAAGGGGGAAATACTTTATAGGCAGAATCGAATGTTTCTAGGCAAGAATCATCTTGAACCAAATAGGGAATCCCTACAGCTGCGGAAACAGATACTCCTTGAGTTTTGGCTTCATAAATATGGGCTAAGCCCTCAGAGGAGGTTACGGGCTGAAAATGGAGGGAACTTTTTGCGTATTCCGCCAAGTGAAGGTCCCGCTTAATTCTTAGGAGTTCCGATAGCATGGGCATTCCCTTCATGCCCAGAGCAGTAGCTTGAGGTCCCTCGTTGGCTGAATAATCCCCTATAATTCCGTTATCAAATGGGTAGACAAAGATGAGCCCTCCAAAACCAGAGGTATACTCCAGCGAACGGAGCAGAATTCCTGAATCAAGGCTAGACATTACGCCATCACTGAAGCTAACTGCCCCTGCCTGATACATATCATAAAGCTCAGCCAATTCCTTCCCCGCCCGGTGTTGGGTTAACGCACCACTGAACCAGAAATCGTTGGGAAGGGCTTGAGCTTTTGAGATTAAAGACTGAATGACTTGACTGTTATCGGTAACGGGATAGGTATCCGTTAAACAGTGTAACCCCGTAAAACCTCCTTTTAAAGCTGCGCGAGAAAGCTGAGAGAGGGTTTCTTTATGTTCGTGGCCAGGATCTTGGAGATGTACTTGCATATCTACCCATCCTGGGGAAATATGGGTGCCATCTAAGGTATCTATGGGTTCAATTTCGGAACTGGCGAGGGTATTGCCCTCCGCTATTTGAATAATACGCCCTGCTTCGATTAAGATATCTTTTGCCTGTAGGTGGTGGGGGGATTGAGGATCTACCACAAAAACATTTTGAAACAAGGTTTTTCCCATATGTTCTACCCTTTCATAAATTTAATAATGGCAATTTCCGCAACTAAAAACAGAACTGCTAATAACAAACAATATTTCCAAAGAGGAAGCCCCTCTCGCTCAGTTTGGATGGTCCTAGCAATCTCCGAAGGGCTCGGAGCAAATAGACGAATATAAGACAGACCAGATTCTTGGAATTGCGTTTGAAGCTCGCCTCGAGTTGCAAAGGCCAAGTGTGATTCATCATCCGAAATGTTAAAGGATATTTCTTCGATCAATTCGTCTCCTTGTTTGAGTTGATAATTCCCTGGTTTAAGCGATAATTTATCAAAGGAAAGAAGTAAGCCCCCACTTTGGTTGTATTGCTCGGGAATGAGTTCAAGGCCTTCCGAGTCTACCAGTTTGATAAGGTCTTGAATAGGCGTTCGGATGAATTTGGTCTCACTGGAACCAATCAGACTAGCAGACTGTACCTGCTGAGTTTGGTTCATAATCTGTGTGATCCTGAAGATTAGCGGGGGAAACAGAGATTTTACATGCAAGTCTGTCCAGCGGTCATCAGGAAAAAAGCTGAAGGTATACAAGAGGCCTTTTTCAAATTTGGTTTCTACCAATAACGGAGTTCCATCATTTAAGGAGAATATTCGATTGTGGACGGATTGATTATTCAATTCTAGGGGATGGTACTGAAATATCTTGGGGGCATCTACTTCCCTATTTCTGCGATTGCTGGTAAAGATCCCTTCAAATACTGGATGGTCAAGTTCGATCTCTTTCACTTCAACTCCAGGATCTAAGCTTTGCGTTTCCTGAAAACTCCCAGCTTTTACTACCTGGTAGAAGGAGTTGATGGAACTGAGTTCTAGGTCATCGCCAGGAAAGAAGAGAATGCTACCTCCCTCTTCCAGGAAAGTCTTCAGCTGATCGGTAAGGCCGGAGCTAAATTGGTCAACTCCAAGAAGAATGATCGATCGATAATCGGAAAGCTGTGCCTGAGCGATATTTCGTGAGGAAAGGAAAGTAGGGTTGAATTGGTCAAAAACAGACTGGAAGAGAACCTTCACCGGCGTCGAATTTTGTCCCTCTACCACTAAAATTTCTTCTTTTTCGGGAACGTATAGGGAGAAATAACGCAGGTTGTCAAAGTCTATGGGCGAATCATTGATCTCTATGTATCCAGATAGCCAGCCGCTATTCTGGGGGGTGAAGCTCACCTCAATATCATTGGAGGAGGACTCCGACATATTCTGGTTGTTGATTGCCATAACTTGGTCATTGAGAAGCACCCGAAGGTTGATGTCCTTGAGTTCCTTTTCCCCATCGTTTACCAAGTTCATATTAATGGCAACGGGCTTCCCTTTCTCAATGATTTGAGAATTGATAACGTGGTCTTGGATGTAGGCATTCTGTTGGCCACGTGTGGCGATGGGAATATAATTTACCACCAGATTGCTATCGAGTGGCTCTAGGCTTAAGCTATCAGAGAGTACTGTAGATATTTGAAAATCACTAAAAAAGTACAATTCTTTCAACTGGTAGCTACTTCGGGAGAACAATTGATCGCTGAAGGATAGGATTTCGCGATGACTGCGGGTATTTTGTTCTAAAGTAATAGATTTGAGTTGCTCCTTTGCGTCTTCTTTATTAAGGAAGCTCGCATTGAGTTGTAGGTCTGCTGTCGTCATGACCAAGAATTCATCCTGTGGAGAGTAGGATTCCATGGTCTCACGGGTTAGAGAAAGCGCCTGTTGTAGGTAAGCCCCTTTTTCATTTCCCGCGGACATACTTTGAGAGTTGTCAAGGATAAAGGCTACCGATCGGTTTCCCCTCCTTAGGGTTTTCCCTTCCCCCGTAAAAACGGGTCCTGCAAATGCCAATACCAGCGCAGAAATGGCGAGAATCCGCATAAGGAGCAGCAACCACTGCTTAAATTTCACCCGGCGGACTACCGTTTTCTGGACAGCTTTTACAAAAGAGATATTGCTAAAGAGTACTTTTTTGGGTCGTTGTAGGTTGAAAAAATGGAGAATAATTGGAATCGCTACAGCTGCAAGTCCCCACAAAATGGCAGGATTTAGAAAGGTCATATGCCTAGGTTATTTTCCTCTTCAGCTTCCAAATATAGGAAAAGAATGTTGAGGTAGTTCAAAGTTTCTAGTTTGATGTGTATAGTTTTTGTAAAATGTCAATGATGACATTTTAGTTTGAATCGTTTTTTACCGTTATGACCCAAATAAACCGAAAAAGATTTCTTCGCAATTCCCTAACGGCACTAGGGACCAGTTTATTGGGAACCGCTTGTGTTCCCTCTAATGAATCCGAATCTCCCGCTGCTCCGGCTATCCTTTCTCAGAAACGATATAATTGGAAAATGGTGACAACATGGCCCCCAAATTTTCCCGTTTTGGGAGAAGGGTGTAACCTTTTTGCCCAATGGGTAGAGGAGATGTCAGGGGGGCGCATCCATATAGAAGTATTCGGTGGAGGAGAACTCGTGCCGGCCTTAGAGGTCTTTGAGGCCGTCAGCATAGGGGGAGCAGAAGTAGGACATGGAGCCGGATATTATTGGGCGGGAAAGCTACCAGCTGCACAGTTTTTTGCTACGGTTCCCTTTGGAATGAACGCACAGCAAATGAATGCCTGGATTCATAATGGCGGAGGACTACAGCTTTGGGAGAAACTCTACGAACCGTTTGATTTAAAGCCGATACCGGGAGGGAATACAGGGGTCCAGATGGGAGGATGGTTTAACAAAGAAATCAAATCGCTAGAAGACCTCAAAGGCCTAAAAATGCGCATTCCGGGCTTAGGGGGTAAGGTGTTTTCCCGCGCAGGAGGTGCAGCAATAAATGTCGCAGGAGGGGAAATCTATACCAACTTAGAGCGAGGAGTAATTGATGCGACTGAGTGGATAGGTCCATATCACGATTACTTGATGGGCTTTCATAAGATTGCCAAATACTACTACTATCCCGGATGGCATGAGCCAGGAACCGTATTAGAAACGCTGTTCAACAAGTCAAAGTTTGAGGCCCT
>JBCCTX010000038.1:0-33193 GCA_039197765.1 Bacteroidota bacterium | reverse complement strand
TACTCCTCTGTGCCAGTAATCACCTCTGTCCCACATGGATCTGGCAATGACGTACTTCGTACAGGTTCCATCGACAAGGTTACCTTGGAGTCCTTCCGATTCCTAAAACTCAAGCTCATGGGCTTGGCAGAGGATGAAAACTTTCAGGTTGTATCCGTTACCTCCTACATCCCTTCTGAGGGGAAAAACTACTGTGCAACTAACCTCGCAACGGCCATCGCAGTAGCAGGGAAGAAGGTGATTATGTTGGATGCAGATATGCGTAAACTTCCTGTATACTACAGCAAGTCTATTGGGTTGAGCGAATATCTCAATGAGCAAACTTCCTTGGAAGAGATTATTCAACAGACAGATGTAGAGAACCTCTACTACATTACCAGTGGAGAGATTGCCGAGCGTCCTACAGAATTGCTTGAGTCTCGCAACATGAAGGATCTTCTGATGCAGTTGAAGACAGAGTTTGACTATATCGTCATCAATACACCTCCTGTAGGTATTGTATCAGATCTATTCGTGCTCTCTAAGCATGTAGACATTTCTCTCTTTGTAGTGAGGCACAACTATACCCCTATCGAACACCTGGGTGAAGTAGACAAGATTCGCGAAGTTACCGGAATTCGGGAAACGTATATTATCTACAACGATGTAGATAAGGAGGCCGATAAATATCGTAGGTATGGACAAAATTACGGATACCTTGGTGGCGCATATGAAGAGATTACAATCAATCAGAACGGTGCCCGAAAGTCATCAATAAAAAATTAGTCTCGTTAATACACCTACATGTTGGAAACAAAAGAAGTCATCCTGGTTACAGGAGGAGCGGGCTTTATAGGAAGTCATCTCATCGACAAGCTCTTAGAGGAAAATAAACAGGTCATTTGTATTGACAATTATGATCCGTTCTATGCGAAAGATATCAAGCTTTCCAACCAGAAAGATCATAGAAATTCATCCTATTACACATTTATAGAGTGCGATATCAGCGACGGGGAAGCCCTGCGTGAGCTTCTTCCATCGGGTATTACTACCATTGTACATCTTGCAGCGAAAGCAGGCGTTCGTCCCTCTATTCAAACCCCGCTGGCTTACCAAGAGGTAAATGTAAAGGGCACACACAATCTATTGGAGTATGCCAAGGAGCAAGGAATCAAGCAGTTTGTTTTCGCTTCATCAAGCAGTGTCTATGGGATTAATCCAAAGGTACCCTGGAGCGAATCTGATCACGTATTGCTTCCCATAAGTCCTTATGCAAGTACCAAGGTGAGCTGTGAATTATTGGGGCATACCTATAGCCATTTGTATGACATTCGCTTCATTGCCCTTCGATTTTTCACTGTGTACGGTCCCAGGCAAAGACCTGATCTCGCAATCAACAAATTTGCGAGGCTAATGACTGCAGGAGATGAAATTCCTATGTTTGGAGATGGTTCTACACGAAGGGATTATACCTTCGTCCATGACATTGTCAGTGGAATCCGAGCAGCTATTGACTATGATGCTTCTCCATATGAAGTTATCAACCTAGGCAATAGTCAAACGGTGAGTTTGAGGGAGATGATTCAGACTATTGGAGAAGTTTTTGAGGTTGAGCCCAAAATCAACCAACTTCCCATGCAGCCTGGAGATGTACCCCAGACCTATGCGGATATCTCGAAGGCGAGGGAAATTCTTTCTTACAATCCTCAAACTACTTTCAAAGAAGGAATAACTGCTTTTAGAGAGTGGGTATTGAGGCAATCCTTAATCGGAAAAAATTTATAAGATATACCTAACTATAGGGGGAACTTTTATTTCCCCCTTGCTTTTTTTTCTCCGGGGAAAAGGAGGGAAAATCCCTTAGTATTAAGCTAGACCTAGTGTACAAAGTGGCTGCACGATTCAGGCTATAAAATTAACAGTTGGGCCTTAAATGCCTCAATTCAACGATGGATAGGAAGATATTGCACCCAGAAATAGCATTGAGTGCTTAAATTTCTGGTCATTATCTCAGGGAAAATTAGCTAGCTATTCTCGTTCGAACACCCGTGAGAAATATATACCCCCGATTAAAACTCTACCTGCTACCTCGTATAGATTTGTTCAGCTACGCCGGTTTTACTGCCGGCTGTAAGCTATGAGAAACCAGGAAAAACCAAGCATAAGCATGCAAGAAATAAAGAAACACGTTGTACAGGTTGGATCATCAGGCTTCCCCTTTGGAATGGCTGCCATTGAAAAAATTCGCCTGATCGGGTTGGGACTGGTAGCAGCCGGGATGGATGTAACGGTTATCAACCGAAAAGGAACCTTTGCGGAGGATTCTGGAATAGATATACCCCCAAAGGGTAATCACGAGGGAGTAGACTATGTATTTTGTTCGAACTCCATCTACCGTCCAAATTCTTTTATTAAGCGGAATTTGAGGAAAGTTTTGGGCTTATGGAATGAATTTTGGCTACTCGTTCGTTTTAAAAGAGAAAAGCGTCTGGACTATGCAATCATTCATAACCGGGAGTACCATACAGTCATGTACTATATATTTCTCTCCAGAATGTTGGGATTCAAAGCAGTCTGGAACTTTGTAGAATTGGGAAGTGTGTTACCGGAGCGGGATAACCCCAAAACTCGGGCTTTAGATAAGAAGATGGAGCATGTAGGAATCAAAAAGATGGATGGGATCCTACCTATCAGTGAAGTACTCTGCAAATTTCTAGATGAACATGCGCCCGAAGTTCCTTATTTTAAGCTTCCCATGGTGTGTGACTTCTCCAAATTTACCCCTCTCAAGGTTAGTCCGGATAGGGAAAACTTCTTCTTGTATTGTGGATCAATGGCTTACTACGAGGTAATAGCATTCATTCTAGAAGCTTTTGACCGTCTCGATCCTCCAGAAGATTGGTATTTATACATGGTTTTGGGAGGTAACAAGGAATATCGTCCCAAAGTAGATGCAAAAATTGCGGAACTTCGTTTGCAAGATCGGGTGAAGATATTCTCCTGGATTCCATACGAAGAACTTATTCAAAAATATAAAGATGCCAGGGCACTGCTTATTCCCCTTCGCGATACAGAACAGGACCGTGCAAGATTCCCTCACAAGATTGGGGAGTATATGGCTTCAAGTAATCCTATCATAACCACGAATGTGGGGGAAGTTGAGCATTATTTCGTAGATATGGATACTGCCTTAATTGCAGAAACCTATGCGTTGGATTTGTACATAGAAAAAATGCGATACATTCTGGAAAACCCAGAGGACTCTATGCAAATCGGACTTAAAGGGAATCAGTTCGGCTTAGATACTTTTGACTGTATTGCATTTGGAAAAATGTTGGCAAATTTCTTCTTATCCTTAACAGGGGAATTGGAAGAAAAAGAAGCGGTTGTGTATTAAGCTCATAAACTCAAATTTTTCAATTTCAAGGGCCTAATCGGATTATGAAAACCAGAAAAATTCTCATCATAATAGATAACCTTGTAAGGGGGGGAAAGGAAAGAAGACTTATCGAATTACTGAAGGGTCTTAAAGCTTCTCCTCTGTATGAGGCAGAGTTGGTGATCTTCTCTAAACGAATAGAATATCCCGAGGTATTCGACCTGAACCTACCCATACACTTCCTGGAAAGGCAGTCCAAAAAAGATCCAAAAATTTTCAAAAAGTTCTATTCCCTTTGCAAGGAGGTCAAGCCAGACCTCATTCACAGCTGGGGCAGTATGACCTCCATTTATGCCATTCCTACGGTCAAGCTCCAAGGGGTTAAATTCTTAAATGCGCTTATTGCTGATGCCCCACACAATTTGGGCATACGCGATAAACGCTACCTAAGAACGAAGGCTACCTATCCCTTTTCAGATGTAGTACTCAGTAACTCACAAGCAGGCTTAGCATCTTACCGAGTTCCGGAAGGGCTGGGAATATGTATCCATAATGGATTCGACTTCGGGAGGATTAGTAATCTCTCTGATCCACAGGAAATACGTGAGCAATACCATATATGGACTCCTTACGTCGTAGGGATGGTTGGTAATTTTGGCAAGCGAAAAGATTACCTGTCTTATCTGAATGCTGCCATGAAAGTGGTAGACCAACGAGAGGACGTAAGTTTTCTAGCGATTGGTGGAGGACCTGATTGGGAAGCGATGAAAGCCCATGTAGGGGAAAAATATGAGGGGAGAATCATCTTCACAGGTATGATTTCCAATGTTGAATCCGTAGTAAATACCTTTGATATAGGTATACTTGCCAGTAATAAGGATTATCACGGAGAAGGTATTTCCAATGCAATCATGGAATATATGGCTCTGGGGAAACCCGTAGTGGCTACCGATTGTGGAGGAACCAAAGAAATCGTGATCCATGGTAAAACTGGATATTTGATAGATAACAAAGATGAAGCGAGCTTGAGCAAATATATTTGTAACTTATTGGATGATGCTGAACTAGCTTCAGAAATGGGACAGGCAGGGGCACAAAGTGTCCGGGAAAATTTCAACCTGGAACTCATGGTGTCTCGGTATTTTGACCTTTATGAGAAAATGCTGGGAATAGAATCACATACTCCCACACTGAACAGTATTTCAGATAGATAAACACAGGTGTTCGCATGAATATTCCTTACAATGTCTCCACGCAGGGACCCAGGCTACAGAATCGGGAAAAAACGGACCTGTTTGATATAGTAATTGCTTACTGTATTGTTCTCACGCCAATTTTTGGCTTTATCCTGCGGAAGGGTGCAGGAATGAACGTGCAGTTTTTCTTCAACTTCGTATTTTTTGTAGGGAGTGTATTCATTCTCATAAGGGGATATCAAAAACAGCGCGTTTATTTCCCTGTCTATTTACTGTTCTATCTATTTTTCACTCTGTATACCATACTGGTAAATCTGTTATACACAGACCTTGTGGTAGAACAGGGACTATTGAAATACCTGTATTCCAACCAGTTTATCACTTCTTTTCTCGGTTTATTTGTCGCAGAGAACATCCGATTGAGTATCCCTTGGCTCAAGAGAATGATCAAGATTATGATTGGGGTAGTACTCATTGCGGGTCTCACTTCTGTCATTCAGTTTTTTGAGCCAACTTTCTTGGTAAATATGACCAATATGGAGGCAGTCGAAGCCTCTATTGCTCAATATGGCGATAGAAAGTGGTCCATCTACACCTGGACCAAGTATGTAGATATAGGATTTAGCTTTCTTTCCTATGTAAGTATCATTTTCAGCGTAGGAATGCTATTTGGGAAGCGTCAATACTGGTTGGTATTTCTGGGATTTTTGGTTTCTTTATTGAATGGATCCCGCTGGGTCATGGTAAATGCGATCATTATTTCGTTGCAGGACTTCCTCGCCACCAAAAATCGCTTTTCTCAGTTTCTGAAGTACTCCGCATACCTTGTGGTTGCGCTAGTATTGGTTTATTTCTCCTTGATGGGTATAGGGGTAAACCTCAATCAGCTGATATTTGATCGGATTTTTGAGGAAAGTGCCGGAACGCGTCTTGTTGCTCTAGAAGTATTTCAAGATCAATTTCCCAAAAACCCCATCCTTGGAACAGGGGGGGTATATACCCAAGAGACAATCAATCTGATTGCAGGGAGGAGTTCGCAAATCCACGTAGGATATCTCGCCCTATTTTATTTATATGGCATAGTTGGGGGGATATTTTACCTAGCTTTTATCTTTAGCATCCTTCGTAAAACCTTCTCTGTGGGTAAAGCTACCGGCTATTGGGGGACATATTATTCCTTCCTCGGCTTAGCCTTGGCAAATGTCACACTGGTAACTTTTGCAGCTTTTTACCATGGACTACTCATGGCTATAATTTTCCACAAATTCTTCGAAAAAAATTATAGAACCTTCCAGCAAGCTCCTGCTCCTAAAGCGCGAAAAGTCCCTGAGAAAATTAAAAATTTTGGCTGATTCTCAATACTGTCAAGTCAAGCTCGAAAAATAACGGTTGAAACTGAAATACAAGAATTGCATTCGTAATTCCCTGAAATTGCAGCTGTTGTAAACCTATGGGAAATATTCTGCACGCTGAAACATCTCCTTCTCTGACCTATTTTTTGGCTCACATCATTAACAACTGAGTATTTATATATGTCATCTATATCCCATATAATTGATCAGGCCAAGAATTACCTGAGTTCGGGGAATGCACGGAGTGTAAAAGCCAAGAAAAATATATTGGGCTCCTTTCTTGTTAAGGGATTTAGTATTGTAATTGGCCTTCTACTTACCCGATTAACAGTTACCTACTTAACCAAAGAAGACTATGGTGTATGGACAACTATCTATTCAGTAGTTGCTTGGTTTAGCTTTTTTGATATTGGCTTAGGTAACGGATTGCGGAATCGCTTTGCAGAAGCACTCGCGAAAGATGACCATGTAGGTGCCAGGATTTACGTAAGCTCTACCTACTTTGTACTCACCCTAATATCTACTGCGCTGCTACTTATATTTTTGGCGGGATATACGTTTGTAGATTGGGGATTCGTATTCAATGTACCCGAAAGGTCCGAAGTAATTGGCCAGGTTATCCTTGTGGTATTTAGCTTTTTTTGCCTTTCCTTCGTCCTCAAACTTATTACCCCCATTCTGCTCTCCGACCAAAGGCCCGCATTGAATGGGGTAATCAACCTCTCAGCGAACGCGATCTCTCTCATATTCATTGTCATCCTTATTCAAACCACAGAGGGATCTCTATTTTACTTGAGTATTGCACTCAGTGCTGCTCCGCTCGTCATATTTACCCTGGCTTCGCTGTATTTCTTTTCCAGAGACTACAAGGCCTATGTTCCCAGTCTAAGATTTGTAAGAAAAGAGTATTTCAATGACCTGATGAATCTCGGAGGTAAATTCTTCTTGATCCAAGTCATCGGCGTAATCATTTTCTCAACGGATAACATGATTATTCTGCAGATATTCAGTGCTGAAGAGGTAGGACCTTATGCATTAACTTTTAAATATTTCAACCTACTTACACAGGTTTTTGCTATCATTTCTGTACCCTTTTGGTCTGCATATACAGAAGCATATAGCAAAGAAGATTTGGGGTGGATTCGGAGAACCAACAAGAAACTTATCCAAGTATGGATGTTGATGGCTGTCGGAGGTACCCTCATGTTGTTGGTCTCTCCCATTGCGCTGCCCCTACTATTTACAGATAAGCACGAATTTACCTTCTTACTTTCGGCCTTGATGCTGGTTTTTGTACTCGTCAAGGCATGGGGAGGAATATTTGTTATGTTCATCAATGGGGTAGGAAAAGTCAAGTTACAAATGATCACCTCCATTTTTGGAGGAATTGCTAATATTCCCCTGTCCATTTTTCTGGCAAAAAACCTAGGGATGGGCCCTGTAGGGGTAATCATTGCAAGTACCATATGTTTGTTTTACGGACCTCTGATCGGTCCTTTTCACTTTAAAAAGATAATGAACCGTACCGCAAAAGGTATCTGGGATAAATGATTTAGTTCACATGAAATTACTTTGGTTTACCAATACGCCTTCAATGGCAACAGAGCGACTCACCGGAGGCTTCAACATCGGCGGGGGTTGGCTTGAATCCTTGGAAAAGCACTTTCGCAAAGATACGGATATCGAACTCGCAGTAGCCTTTTATTGGGACGGCACCCAGGAACTAGATAAATTTACAGAATCGGGGAGAAAGTACTACGCCATCCCTGCTCCCTATACAGGAAGTAAGTTGCAAAAATACAAGCGTCGTTCCCAGAACCTCATTGAGCCCCCCGAAATAGTCAACTATTTCGAGGAGATTGTGGCAGATTTCCAGCCTGATATGATCCATGTTTTTGGATCTGAAAAGGCTTTCGGTCTTATTGCCCCTCGGGTAAAAGTTCCCACCGCACTCTGGATTCAGGGAAATCTCACCGTTTACACCCACAAGTGGTTCTCAGGTATCAGTCGCGCTGAGGTATTAAAGTTGACCCCTCAAAAAGATAAGCTGAAGCACACAGATAATGAGGCGAAGTACCAAACCAGCTTAAAAGTCGCAGAAAGAGAGCGGGAGATATTTAAAGGCTGTAAGTACTTTACGGGTCGTACAGACTGGGATAGACGCATCACTCAGGTATTGGCGCCAAAAGCTCAATACTTCCACTGTGATGAAATCCTGCGGGACGCATTCTATCAGTCTCATTGGAAGCCACATACCAACCGCGATGAATTGCGAATCATGACCACCATTCAGGGTAATCTCTATAAAGGATTTGAAACTATCCTGGAATCTATGCCCATGTTGCAAGAGCAATTAGACCATAAGGTTCGCTGGCGGATTTGTGGAATGAAAAAGGAGGATGCACTGGTAAAACTCTTTGAGAAAAAATATAAGGTTAACCCTGCCTCTCTCAACATTGAACTGTTGGGCAGGGTCAGCCCAGAAACCCTTATTGAAGAACTGCTAGCAGCTGATATGTTTGTGCATCCCTCTCACATTGACAACAGTCCAAACAGCGTGTGTGAAGCCATGCTGGTAGGAACCCCTGTCGTAGCAACCTATGCGGGTGGAACTCCCAGTCTTCTTGAAAATAACCAGGAAGGAATCCTCGTACAGGCTGGAGATCCCTATGCTATGGCTGGTGCTATATTGGATCTGTACCACAACCAAGAAATAGCCGTCCAAATGGCGCAGGCTGCCAAACATCGTGCACAAGAACGCCAAAATCCCAAGAGAATTGTAGACAGCTTATTGGCGATCTATCAGAATATACTGGCTCACGAAAACCAAGATCAAAAAATTTCATCATTGACTTCTCAATAATTTCTTTTTGTCAATCATGAGTGGTTTAGAAAAATTAAAAAAAGACTTTCTCGGAACTGTATTCAGCAAAGGGAGAAAATATAGACTCTATGCCTTACGGTATTTTTCTACCTTTAAAGCATATCTATGGCTCGGCTTAAAAGGTGTGCAACTAGGCAAGGAAATAACGTTCATGGGTAGCCCCTATGTGCGGCGGAGCCCGCTTTCATCTATTTCCATTGGGGATAAATGTCGCTTCAGGTCAGACTCAACTTCCAATCTGGTAGGTGTAAATAGGAGATGTCTGCTCAATACGCACAAAGAAGGAGCTATCATAAAAATTGGAAAGCGATCTGGATTTAGTGGAGTTGTCATCAGTGCTATGGAACGAGTAGAAATTGGAGATAACCTGTTGTGTGGAGCGAATGTACTCATAACGGATTTTGACTTTCACTATGTGGATCCTACCAAACGACACATCCCCGGTTCTAAGTCTGCCCCTGTAATCATTGAAGACAATGTATGGCTGGGTATTAATACCGTGGTGCTGAAAGGAGTTCGTATTGGAGAAAACTCTGTTATTGCTGCCAATAGCTTGGTAATCAAAGATATTCCTCCTAATGTGATTGCAGGCGGCAATCCCTGTAAAGTAATAAAGGAGCTTGCTCCTGTAGCAGTTTAGTGCGTTTCTCATTAATTCTTATTGTAACCTTTGTCTTTCTACCGAGTCTTAATGTGAGTATGAATGATAATGGAGACTTGGCATTCATTTTGAATAAATCTTATGATGCAAATACCTTAAATAAATATGGACTAAAAGTAATCGCCACTTCCGATTACAAACTCTGTGGAAAGTCCTTATTTAGTTTTATTCATACCCTAAATCGGAAAGAAGCTTCAAACCATCGACTTTTTTAGGGCATATGCACATTTTCATGAAGATACTACTCATAACGGATAGCCTTGGTAAAGGTGGGAAGGAGCGCCAAATTCTGGAACTACTAAAAGGACTACAACATTATCCCAAGATTGATCTTAATCTAGCTATATTTTCTAAAGAAATCGGCTTTCCAATGATATATGAAATGGGAGTTCCTTTACACATATTAGAGCGAAAGCCCAAAAAGGATCCTAGGGTTTTTTGGAGGTTTTATAAGCTCTGTCAGCTCTTAAAACCTGACCTAATCCATAGTTGGGGCTCTATGCCCACAATCTATGCATTGCCTACAGCCAAAAAATTAGGGATCAAATTAATCAATGCCATGATCCAGGATGCTCCTCCACAGATGTCTCTATTGGACAGCCGGAGGTTTCGTTCATGGCTTACCATGCCCTTTTCAGATCAAGTAGTGGGAAATTCCCTAGCGGGGTTGAAGTCCTATCGGGCACCAGAATCGAAGAGCTTCTGCATGTATAATGGATTTGATCTAGATCGTGCAAAGCCGCATATACCAGAAGAGGAGATCCGGGAAAAATTTAATATTCAGACTCCCTACATTGTGGGCATGGTAGGGGCCTTTGCTGATAGAAAGGATTACTTTACCTATATAGAGTCTGCTAAAATTATCCTTCAAAAAAGAAAAGACATAAGTTTTTTGGCAATTGGAGAAGGAAAAAATCGTTCCCTTTGTGAAGCACGTGTGCCACAGGAACTCCGTAAATATATCCTATTCACAGGTTTGCAGGATGAGGTGGAATCTCTCGTGAATACTTTTACTGTAGGGATCTTAGCTACCAACAAACGGGTTCACGGCGAAGGGATTGCAAATGTGATCATGGAATACATGGCAATGGGTAAACCCGTTATTGCTACCGACGCTGGAGGGACACGTGAGATCGTACTCCACGGAGAAAATGGGTACCTGATCGAGGACCAGGACAGCCAGCAACTTGCAGGGTATATCCTTGAGCTGGTAGACCATCCTGAGCAGGCCGATCGATTGGGACAAAATGGAAAAAGTCTCCTCGAAAACACCTTCAATATGGAGAAGATGGTTGATGAGCATGTAAAATTATATGAGAAAGCCTTAGACGTATCAGAAATCTCGATGAAACAATTAAGTTAATATAGAAATGGTTGCAGTACTTATTAATTCGCTTGCAGGAGGTGGGGCTGAAAAGGTTGTTCTAACCTTAACGAAAGAATTTGTAGCAGCGGGAATTCCCGTACAGCTCATATTGGTAGAACGGGAACAGTTCTACGAGCTACCTAAGGGAGTAAAGGTACATTACTTAACGGAGGTGGAGAAAATTGATGGGAGTGTTAAAAAATTATTCTCCGTCTATGAATGTGCACAGAAGCTCAAGCGGATCGTAAAAGAAGAGAATATCCAATGGGTACAGAGTCACCTCATACGGTCGAACTATATCAATGTTCTGTCTCAAAAGTTGGGATCTACTCACAAGTCTCAGATTGTCAATCACATGCTTGTGAGCTTTGATAAAAAGCGCGGCTATTTGGGCAAAGGCAATTTGAAACTCTACAAATTGCTGTACAACAAGGCGGATATGATCGTCTCTATTTCAAAAGTTATGAAGAGGGACCTAGATACTTTCTTTCAGCTCAAGAATACAGACCGACACGTGGTCATCTACAATCCACATGATATAGATACCATCCAACATAGGACCAAAGAAGAACCTCAATCTTTTGACTTTGATCCTAATAAACGCTACATCATCTCTGTCGGGCGATTGGTGGGGCGAAAGCGCGTCGATCAACTGATCGAAGCTTATGCCAAGGTACGACCCGATTTTCCAAACACAGAAGTTATCGTATTGGGGAATGGAGAGGAAATGGAAAATTACCAACAAGTTGCCAATAGATTATCGGTCCAAGATGGGGTTCATTTCTTAGGCCACATATCCAATCCCTTTGCCTTTTTGTCTAGAGCAGATGTCTTTGTACTGGCAAGTGAAGATGAAGGGCTACCCAATATCATCATAGAATCCCTTATTTGTGGAACTCCTGTTATCTCCTCGGACTGTATCTCTGGTCCTCGGGAGACCCTGAGTCCACAGTCTGATATCGCCATTCAGCTTACAGATTCCATGGAAAAAGCAGAATATGGGATCTTATTTCCTGTCGGGCATGTAGACCTATTGGCAGAGTCCCTTCGCACCATGCTGAATGATCAGGAGCTTAGGACATCTTACATCCAAAAGGGATATAAGAGAGCAGAGGACTTTCGCGCATCGAAAGTAGCCCAGACCTACATTTCCAGCTTTGAGTTGTCTGTTGAAGAGCCTATTTAATCACGTTTACCTTATAAATTCTATTTGTTAAAATGGAAAAACCCAAAATCGCCATTTTAGGCGTAAAATATTATCCTTCTCGAGGAGGTGTGAGCCGCGTGGTGGAAGATACCTTAATTCAGCTGAAGCATCAATTTGATTTCACAATCTATTGCTATGAACACCCTGAAGCTAAAGATAACATAGAAGGGGTTGAAACCATCCAGTTCCCTAAGCCCCCCTTCGCTGGTCTAGGTGTGTTTATTTATTACCTGCGGTGTGCATTCCACTTACGTAAACATGGAAAATTTGACTTGGTGCACATCCATAAGACAGATGCGGCTTTTATTCTTCCCCTATTGAGTAAGCGCTTCAAGTGTATTGCTACTTCCCATGAAGCACCGTATAAGCGAGACAAATGGTCTGCATTGGGGAAGTACTTTTTCCGCAAAATGGAAAAAACCTTCATTCGATCTCATGCGAAGCTAACCTCGATTTCTAAGCCACTATCAGATTATTACTTTGAAACCTACCATCGGGATGTCCAATTCATTCCCAATGGAGTAGATCTCTCCGTTGAACCCGATGGTGCTGCGGCCGATGAGGTTCTATCCAAGTTTGGAATCAATGGTCCTTTTGTATTCTTCGCAGCAAGAAGGATTATGGGAACCAAAGGCTGTCACCATATGTTGAAAGCCCTCAAGCGTATTAACTACTCAGGCGATATCGTCATTGCAGGAGACACCGATCAGTTGCCCGCTTATACCAAGGAACTAAAGCAATTATCCAAAGGATTGAATGTGCATTTTATCGGGTATATTTCCTCTAAGGCACAGCTGATGGCACTGGTCCAAAAAGCCCATATATTCTGTTTCCCATCCGAAACAGAGGGTATGTCCATCATGCTTTTGGAAGTTGGAAGTATAGGAACTCCCTTGATAGCCAGTGATATTCCAGAGAATACCGCAGTATTTAATTCAGAAGATTTGTTGTTCTTTTCCAATAAAGATCACCTAGATCTCGCCGAAAAATTCAAGTGGGCACTTGACAATTATGAGGCAATGAATGAAAAGGCAGAGGTTGCCAGAGACAAAGTTCATACGCATTACTCACGAGAGGTAGTGGCTCTACATTATGCTAGGCTGTATACAGATCAAGCTAAAATTCCCAGTCCTGTCAGCTAATGGGCCGAAGAATTAAGATGTTAAAAAAGGAAGGTAAGCGTATCACCTTCCTTTTTTTATTTTGATCTTCACTTCTGGAATCTGTACTTTTTCATTCGGTTCACTCACCCCCAGTAGGAGAAGCAGAAAGCGGTCTAGGTTTAACTGCATCAAATCCCTTTGACCCCAAATTTTGCCCAAACGCTATCCTTACAGGCCCTAGGTACTTTATAAATTGGTAATCTTCTTCAAGGATCTCTTCTGGTGGAAAGTCCGCTGAATCCCATCTATATACTCCCCAGCGAATATGGGGGTCTGTATCTTTCCCAGCAATTTGGGTTAGACCTTTATGGAAAAACTTGGGACGATCCTGAAGGCTGTATAAAGTGGGATCTTTATCCCCTGCCTTGTACACCCACAACCTGGCAGAACCCGTAATATCGTAGCTGTAGGTAAACTCCAATACATAATCATACCACTGGTTTTCGACTAAATGCTCCAGGGGCATAATGGGATACCACTTGGATCCTATATAAAACACCAAAAACCCTTTCTCAGGGGCATACTTAATCTCAGCTGTGGGACTTCCGGGTCCTGATCTCAACTGGAATAAGGTCGCTTCGTGATTCTTATCAAATGCTGTGTACATTTCTGACCAACCAAACCAAACAGTAGCCCCTATCTTAGCACCCAATTCTGTGTATATGGGTGTATTCATATGAATTTCGGCCCGCTCTGCAGAAAAGTTTTGGTTACAGGTCTCTGCATACCTAGCATCCGTCCAGAACTCCACAGACTGTGTACCAGGAAAACGAACCTCATTCTCAACCCCAAAGGTTATTTTACTTCCTTGGGTATTTCCTATCCCACCAGGCTGGTTAGGGTCTCCACAATTGATTGCTTTTTTCCAATAAGAATTGGTTTGTTCTTCCTGGTCCCAGGCAAATACAACTCCTTTCTGGATGCTCTCTTGGCTACATGCCGTATTGAGAGAACTCCCTAGCAAAAAAAGCATACTGACCGAAAGGTAAGAAGCATAGATAGAGCTATGTAAAAACTTGAAAAAAATCATTTGCATAATGGTACAGCTATTAATGGTCTGATTTCATGTAATGAGCAGAAAGTACATTACTCATTCTCAAGTATTAAATTTATCTACAAAAATAGAATGCACGAAAAAACTATATGTGATTCATAATTTATTGTAAATCTCTAGCGTGAAAAACATATTTAATACTTTCGGATATTTAAAAATCTCTAAATAATTTTGGGATAATTATTAAATAATAAATTCCTGGAAAAGCCTCAATTATTAAAATCTTAATTCAAATCTATTGCCAATTTAACATAAAATCTTTCTTGTTTACGCTATGTAAGTTGAAGTGTCAATATTTATCCACAAACAGAAATTCTTTACCAGGCCTCAAAATCTGTTGACTATTTATTATGTTTTTCGAGGGCAGATACAATAATTTTTCTATCTACCTACCTCCTTTTCTAGCTGTTACGAAATATGTAAAAACCCATTCACGGGTCAAATAGCCTTATCCTAGTGAATTAGTAGATTTTTTCTCGGCGAAAATATACTACTAAACTAAGATGTAACGTTATATAAGGTTTTCCCCTAAATTTTTTATTTCAATTTTTCCAAATAATAAAGTATTACTGCACTTATTGTCTTCCATGAATCAAAAAATGGGGGTCATGCAAAACAATCATATAAAAAATTATTTTTCTCGTAAATATATGAGAATCCAATCCCATTCTTACATAAGGTGATTTTGCCCCCCCTCCTCTCTCAATTACCTTTGAAGCGATCTGAAAATCAAATCCGTGATTTATCCACTGACTAAAGATTACAATTAGATCCATTATTATGAAAATACTTAAACAGTTTACACAGTCAAAGGGCATTAGGTATATCCTAAGTTTTAGCCTAGTACTTGTCTTCAATGGGTTTATGGAGACTGGTAAATTGTGGGCACAGAATCCTGATAAGGTATTCAACTGGGACGAAGGAGATTCTGGATTGGGATTCTGGACAAAAGCCATCAACTGTGGTATAAATAGCAACCAACCCGGCGGGGGAAGAAATACGCAGGGTTCAAGACTCACCTTTGGCGTCGACAGCCATCAGCGTTGGCCTGGGGTCAATTCAGTAGAATTTTGGACCAATTCAAACTTTGAAGAGACCTGTAATCAGAACTTCTCAGCGGAACGTTCTGAAATGCACGCCAACTCTACTTATAGAGGCTTAGGTATATCCGAAGGACAAACCGTTTGGTTTGGATTCTCTGATATGTACACAGACCTCGATTTCAACCACTCCGCCACTCTCATGCAGTTTCGCAATAACTGTGGTTCGGGGAGTCCTTCAACTGAGATTGTTCTGAGCAGGGCGCGAACAGCACCGGGGGGAGAGCGTGGACGCTTGTATTTGGTTACGCCTACAGGAAGACATTATTTTGGAGAAGCGATCAAAGAGAACGTTTGGTACGATTGGGTAATTGAAATTAAGTACAGCAAGGGCAGTGATGGATATTTTAAAATCTGGCGTGCAGAGGTAGGCTCCAACCAGACCCTTTCCTATAATAACCCCATGCTAGTGGTCAATGGAAATACCATGAAAGGCTCAGACAACTGCCCGCACTTCCGATGGGGAGTATACCGGTGGGAATCTGCCGACTTAAAGCCTAGCAGTATTTCCCAAGCAGATCGTATGATGGTGAAATACTTGAGCCAAGTAAATCTACGTATTGGGAGTAACCTAGGAGCAAATGGATTCAATTCTGTTGCTCCTGAGGCGCCTTCTGGCACGCCTACGCCTCCCCCTTTACCTGAAGAACCCACTCCTACTGCTGAGGATACAGTTTGTCTGTTGACTGCAGATTGGACCTCTCAGGATATTGGAACGCCTGGTGTACAAGGGAAGGCTTGTAAGAAAGACGATACCTACACGGTTCATGGAGGGGGTAATGATATATGGGGTACAAGCGACAACTTTCACTTCTTGTTCAAAAAGATGAAAGGAGATGTGGAAATCACTGCACGTATGACAAGCATTTCTCAGGAAAACAGACTTACCAAAGCCGGATTAATGATACGGAAAGGTCTTTCCGCTTCCTCAGAACATATTCTCCTGTCCCTGGACGCCTCCGCTACTCAAAGTTTTCAGTATAGAGATGTTGCTGGGGGATCAACCTTCAATAAAACTCAAATGAATGGGGCTTTCACGACGCCCTATTGGATTAAACTGATTCGAAGAGGCAACACTGTTTCTGCCTACTACTCCCTAGAAGGAGTGAACTGGCAATACATGGATCAACTCGCCATAAGCCTAGATGAGGAAGCCTTTGTCGGCCTGGTAATGAACAGCCACGACGATGCTTTGATCTCGAAAGCTTCCTTCGACAATGTAAGCATCCTTGGCAATACCTCCTACGCTCCTATTGGGCCTGAAGGTGAAGGGGTATGCTTTGATTCCTCTACAGGGCGATTGGTCATCGAAGCGGAGAATTATGCGACCAATGTTCCAGGTGTCGAAGATGCAGCCTCCACTCAGTGGGAAAAGAGAACCATGAGTGGGGCAAGTAATGGAGAAGCGATGTATGCTGTAGGAAATGGCTTTAATTCACAGGACCGTACCCCTGGTGCGAAGCTAGACTTTAAGGTAAGTTTTGCTGCGGCAGGAACTTATTACATCTGGACTCGGATGATGGGAAGTGGGCCTGCTGATGATTCTTTTCATGCAGGATTCAACGACAACCCTGAAACATATGGGGGATATGGACTGACAACCCTCAATCACAATGCCTGGATTTGGGTAGGGAGTGTCCTCGGTAATCGGGTAAAAGTATCCATTGGAACCCCTGGAACCTATTTATTCAATGTATGGGTACGCGAAGATGGAGTTGCCTTTGATAAGCTCATCATTTCGGATAACCCCAACTACTTACCTATTGGGATGGGGCCTACTGAAAGTGGACCTTGTACGGACGAACCAGACCCAACGGATGGATGCGAGGAGGTTGCAAACCTAGCCTTATTGAAAGAAGCACGTCAGTCCAGCCAATATGGAGGAGGAGCTGCAGCCATCGCTGTCGATGGAGATACAGACGGAAGCCGCGGCCCCTGGGCAAATGGTTCTATTACCCATACCCTACAAAATTCACAGGCTTGGTGGGAAGTCGATCTTGGGGATGTATATGAGATTGACCAAATTCGTTACTTTGGTAGGACAGATTGCTGTCAGGATCGATTGCGCGACGCTTATGTAATCGCTTCTCCTACTCCATTTAGCAGTACAGATCTCCAGACTACCTTAGGAAGAAGTAATATCAGATATGCCTTTGTAGCGAACTATCCAGATTCTGTCAATACAGTCCAAATGGAAAAATTTCAAGCTAGATATGTTCGGATACAACTTCGGGATAATAATTATCTTTCCTTGGCTGAAGTACAGGTGTTTGGCTGTACGACTCCCGTCTCGAGTCAGAATAATACAACGGGAACGAAGTTTGGTGATCCCACCCAGTCCCTTTCGGGTAGTACCCGCGATATCATGACTTTAGCACCGAACCCCACATCTGGTGATACACGTCTTATGCTCTCCAATGAATATACCGGAACGTTTGAAGCGGTAGTACATGACTTATTAGGGAGAGTCGTATATAGACAAACCTTTAACAAAGGTGAAATAGATTTCAACTACATGTTGTTCATGGATGGATTGACTGAGGGTATATACACAGTTACTGTACAAAATGGTACCTACAAGCGCACAGAAAGATTATCAATACGACACTAGATAGAAGACTTTCCCCCTTAAATCAATTTTGATGACGGGCTATCACCTACGTGATAGCTCGTTTCTCTTTAATCGAGATACCCACTAATTGTGTCAAAAACGGGAACTCTCTACACTCAAGCAATTAAGGTTCAGGCTTTATGAGGGACATTTAACTGGCGGAGATACTTAGGGATAATATAGGTGGGCCTAAACTCTTCTGCTCGTTTCCTTCCAGCCTTAATGTACTTATCCTTCAATGCTTCATCCGTTAGTAGCAGTTTCAATGCCTTGGTCAACAGTTGTTGCCTCCCTACAGGATACAGAATGCCATTATCTCCTAATTCGATATCTTCCAGGTCTTGCGGGTAAATTTCTTCTCCTGGCTGAAGCAACTCTCTAGGTCCTGACTGGCAATCTGAGGCAATTACGGGTATCCCACATATCATTGCCTCGATGAGTATATTGGGAAGGCCTTCCATCTCACTTGCCATAACATATAAATCCGAGCGGGCCATCAATGAGAAGGGGTTTTTCTGATAGCCTAAAAAGTGAACATAGGGCCCAATTTGGAGCGTTTGGGTTAAATTTTCGAGGGTACTTCGTTCTTCTCCATCTCCTATGATTAACAATTCCAACATAGGAAATACCTCTTTAACCTCCCGAAAGGAACGAATGATAACGTCTAGCCGCTTAAAGTCAACTAGTCTCCCCACGGTAATCAAATACTTCTTTTCTGGATCGAAAGCAAAAGTAGGCTCCTCATAGGACCGACTTAAGATATTGTCAATATTATGGGGATTGTAGATCATTACGTGCTTCTCAGGCCCTTTGATGTTGAAAAGCTTCTGTAACTCCATGCGCATTACCTTCGAGATGGAGACGATACTATCTGCATGGTTATACACCATACGGGACAAAACAATATTCGCCCGTCCTCTAATTCCTCTTGATTTGCTGTAACTAATCAGCCCATGGTTTACTACCTGGACCTTGTGTCTAGCCCCAAACATTTTTGCCAGGATATTGATATAGCTCGCTCGAACCAAATGGCTTTGAACTACAGAAATATTCCTCTTCTCGACAATTTCTTTCAGTTTATTTGCAGCAGTGTAGACATTCAGGCCTTTTGAGAAGTTGCCTTTAATAGATTTTTTCTCTGTCAAGTACGAAATTTGAATTCCCTCTGGTAAATCATAAAATTGTTCCTTTTCAATCAATATCAATTCAACTTCTATTCCTTGGGTTCTAAATTCATTGAAGAGTGTCAGGACAACACGCTCAGCCCCTCCACCGACCAAGGAATTCACTAATAATGCGATCATTTTATACGGTAAATTTGCCTATATCTTCATAAATATTTCTGAAATGATGGCGCTATACTATACAAAAGGAACCTACCTTCACTTTTGTACCTAACAATCCGAAGCTTATTTTCTCCTATAATAAAAACGAAAAAGTATAGATTCAGGTATATAAAGCGCGAGGAAGAAATTATCGCTTTTCATCCATCAATTTTACCTCATTAATGGTAAGTTGGCCCTTGTACCCTATACCCCAACCCCATTTGTTCATATCAAAATTCTTACATCTCCGTACAATGTTTTTATACGTGAATAGTAATTTTTTAATGTTACTATCATACCTTTAGCGCGTCTATCTAACATATCCTGGTAATTAAATACATTTAACTGCTCCATACTCTAGAATCATCCAAAACTTGGCTTCATGAAATCCACATTGTCGATTGGTATTGCACTAGCCCTTTCCTTTCCTTCATTTTCCCAAAATTCTCCTCAAGCTGAAACCCTATTTACCTGGAATCCCAAGGAAGAAAACACCTTCTGGGACCTTGCGTTAAATTGTGGAAAGCCCCAATACCTTGGGGGTGCCCGAGTAACGTTTGGCATAGAGAGCCACGTCCGGTTTCCAGGTACATACTCAACTATGTTTTATACCAATTCAGCATTTGAGGAGGTGTGTAACCAGAATTTCTCGGCCGAGCGCGCTGAGATCCACGGAAATCAACGTTTTCAAGACTTAGGAGTTACCTTAGGTTCCCCTGGATCTACGGTTTGGGTAGGTTGGTCAGAAATGTACACAGAAATAGATCGGGGATTCCCAACTACTATTTTCCAATTTTTAAGTGGAGAAGGAAGTCCTTCTGTTTCGATAAACTACTACCCAGAAGCTGGGGTTGTACTGTCTAGAAGCAAATATGAAGTTCAACCAGGTGTTACCATTTTTTCCCCTGAAGAATTTCAAGAAAATGTGTGGTATGATTTCATTGTAGAAATGAAATATAGCTACGGGGATGACGGATATGTAAAAGTTTGGGCGTACAAATCAGGTGAAAAATCTGTAGATACGTACCGATATACCGATACCCCAAAGGCCCTCATATCAGGGCCCACTATACACAATGGCATCGATGTAGTTCCCTTCCAGACGGATGTCCCACAAAAAGACCAAGGACCTCCTAGGTTGCGCTGGGGTGTCTATCGCTGGAGATCTGCAGATCGCAAGCCTATTGACATTCCCGAGAGCGATTGGTTGATGGTTAAATACTTAGGGCCTGCCCGAATGAGCGTTGGGGATAATTTAGGTGCCCAGGGATTTGAATCTGTAAAACCGCGCTGGACACAAGCAGCAGTCCCGAATGTGCCAAATGAACTTTCCTTTCATACCCAAATCAACAACCTTACACGCCTTAATGCTGGGGGCAAAGATATTTCCTGCTTTGGAGGGGTGTATGAAGCTGATCAACCTTCTTATTGGTTCGGAAATTCTCGAGAAGTACATACGACAACTTACGTAGATCACCACGAGCTATATGCGAGTGCTCGAAGAGGTACTACCTTTGGAACGAATATCTCCGTTCCCTCTGGTAGCTATACTGTGAGTTTACATTTCAACAAGCAGCTAGCAAATGTAAGTAGCAGCAATCGATTCAACATTTCCTGCAATGGCAAACTTCTCACCCAACTTGATCTTTCCCAAGTTGCTAACAATCAAACGGTTTTTGATCTTGCGTTTCAGGAAAATGTTCGTGATGGTCTCCTCAACCTCTTTTTTGAGAGTATGGAAGGGGAAGCTACCCTTTCAGGTATAACCCTCCGCAGGGATTCACTTTCTGTAGCTCCCCTTATTCCTGCAGATTTACAGGTACCCGGAAAAGAACCAGGAGCTATTCGGATCAATTCTGGCTCCCCCACCCCTATGATTTTTGGAGATATAGCTTTTGAGCCCGATACATTTTTTAATAGCAATAGCTCCTTATTGGATGCGGTGGAAGTCAATATTGAAAATACCTTTTGGCCTGAACTCTATCGGACACAAAGAACAGCGAGGGACACCCTTAGTTATAATATTCCAGTGACCCCAGGTGTGTACGCCGTAAGGCTTCATGTAGCAAATACAGTGGAAGATAGCCAAGCTCCTGTCCTGAGTATCGAACAAGAAGGGCAGACTATCTGGCCCCGTTTGAGTCTCCTTGACGATTTTGGAGATTTACGAGCTGCCGTACTACAAAACTCCGTCTTCATTTCAGATAGTACGTTCAACTTGAAAATTTTCACTCGAAGTGGGAAACCCATTTTAGCTGGAATTGAACTTATCCCGCAGGAATACCTGTCTATGGAAAACGCTGTAAGTGGAAGTATTCCCATTGAAAATCCGTTGCTGAGAACCTCTTCGGCCACAAACGCTGCTTTTACCATCATAAACCCAGAAGTTTCCTGCAGCCCCGAAGTATACGTTTGGCCTAATCCGGTATCAGATCGGGTGAATCTAAGTATCTCTGAACCCCAAAGCTTTCAAATACTTACCTTAGAGGGTAAGGTATTGGAGTCTATTAACCTTGAGGAGGGATTGCATACAGTACCTGTCTCACACCTTGCCACAGGAATATATTTACTGCGTTGGGAAAATCCCGATCTGGGTATACATAAGCTTGTTGTCAAGCATCCTTAAGCATTCCCTAAACCCCAAATAGGCCTTTTTTTACAAAAAATAGGTTTTGTTGAGTATTTATGTTATCAATTAGGTAGATCCCTATTGGATTCTACTCGGTTAAGTATTGATACATTTTCTAACATTTGGTTGTTAGATTAGCGAGTAAAACCAACTAGAAAATATTTTAGTCGGATGTATATTCAATAAAGGGATTAATTATCAGAAGACCTTTCTCTACATACTTTGCCTTGAGTCCTAAATCCTAAATAAACCCCTATGCATCCTACAAACGTTTCAAACCCTCCTAAGGTACGGCAGGTAGACCGTATTCAAAATACTTACCACTATTTCGCTGGTTCAGCTATCTTGTGGCTAAATAAACTCCGCCATGAGATTCAGGGCTATAAAAGCCCACGAGGCTTTGACATTTCCCAAACCGAACGTGGCATAGACTACGACCTACGAGTCGCTAATAGATACCTGGAATATCTGCGAAGATACAAGGGAGACACACTCCCCCTTAGTACCCTCAATGTACTTGAGCTAGGACCTGGAGCAGATCTGGGATTAGGATTATACCTCCTCATGAAAGGAGTCAATTCCTATCATTCTTTGGATGTTCACAATCTTGTAAGCAGGGTTCCACAGGAATTTTATGACCGCTTATTCCTCAGATTTGAATCTTTGGAAGCTTCCCCAGAACTCATACATGAGCTCAGAGAGCAACTTTCTCTAACCGAGGAAGGTAAAAATGATCGACTCGATTACTTGTGTAGAAAAGACTTCGATATATCGGTATTCAAGAATGATGAGATAAATTGTGTGGTAAGTAATGCCGCATTTGAGCACTTCGACTCCCCCCAAAAAACCATTGCCCAAGTAAGTGAAATTGTTGAATCAGGTGCTATATTTTATGCGCTTATAGACCTCAAAACCCATACTCGATGGATCCGAGATGTAGACCCATTGAATATATATCGCTATAGAGATTGGTATTACAACATGCTGAAATTTCGTGGCTCGCCCAACCGTGCAAGGTTTGCAGATTATAGAAATGCACTGGCACAAAATGGATGGAAAAATATTGAGGTCATCCCAATAGAAGTATTGGATAAAACCTATGTTGACTCAGTACAGCATCGCCTAGCGCCTAAATTTAGAAATAGCAAGTATGATATGAGTCACCTGTCAATTATCGTTCTAGCTGAGAAAATTTAGGACAAGAGGGATTACTTGGTGCTACTAGCACTAAGGCTTGTAGGTTACAGCTACTCTTGTTTGAGAACCTTAATAATAACTTCGTTGATTCCACTTCGAAGGATGACGTAGTATATCCCTTCGCTCATGGTTTGCCCTAGTTCAAATTCGTTCTGTCCTTCAAGGGCCTTTCGGTATAAAGTCTGGCCCAAAGGGTTGATAATTTCCATTGTAGCTTCGGGGTCTATATTTCCGACAATTCCGAGAGTGAAGGTATTGCTAAAGGGATTAGGGCTTGTACTCACCGAAACCTGATTTTTTGAAAGTAAACCACATTCCAGTGGATCACTGATCTCTGCGATTGTACTAGCGACACATTCAGAACTTGATCCACTTCTTACGAAAATGAAGTACGTCCCCTCTCCCAATCCCTCAAAATCCTTCTGAGAACTGTAAGTAGTCCCTCCATCAATACTGTACTCAAGTCCCGTTCCATTGGCACTGATACTCAGTTTTCCATCAAATTCATTGCAATTACTGGTGGGAGATTCCTGTACGGATTCAATTTCGGGGATATCTCTCACTCCTATGATTACTTGTTCACTTACATTGCAACCTTCTGAATTCCTTTCCCTAATAGTTACTGTATACGAACCACTGGCAAGTCCCACGAAGCGGTTTGATCCCTGGAAGGATAGTCCTCCATCAATGCTGTATTCGAGTGAAGTACCAATTGCAAATACTTCCAAGTTTCCATCGCTACCCTCACAAGCAGGTTCAGAGATCTGGAAATCTTCAAATACAGGTCGTTCAGGAGACTCCAACGCGACAGAATCAAACGTTATGCAGCTCATTTGCTGGCTGTTTCGAACAGCAATAGCGTACGTTCCATCTAGCAAGTTGGAAAACACATTAGCCCCTTGGAAGGATTCCCCTCCGTCAATACTATACTCCAAATTTATTCCCTCAGCAAAAATCGATACCCTACCATTAGCAACACCGCAAAGTGTAGGATCTTCAATATTAACTTCGCTAATTGAGGGAGAGAAGCGGTCTTCAAGCAAAAGTGTCTGCTGAGCCACACAACCTGAATTGTCCTGTTCTCTAACAACTATGGTGTAGGTTCCTATCCCAAGGCTTGGAAAGATATTGGAAGTCTGGAAAGTAATTCCCCCGTCAATACTGTAAGAAAGTCCATTGCCTGAAGCAAATACTGTGATTTGTCCATCTTCAGATCCGCAATCCGTGGGATCTTGGGTACGTGTAGTGTTAATCTGGGGTCCGTTTTCTGCGCTTATCTGAACCGTTTCAGAAACTTTACATCCTGCAGAATCAGACTCCTGAACAAGAACTACATATTCTCCGACAGATAGTCCGCTGAAACTTGGAGAGGTTTGAAAAGTCTCCCCTCCGTCAATACTATACTCCAGATTTTGACCTGTACTTACAATCGTTATAGCGCCCTCTGGTGTGGAACAATCCACAGAATTTACTGTCTCTACCGAAAAGTTTATAGGAGTTCCTCTTCCTGCTAAAGAAATGGTATCTGTAACCATACAGCTATTCTGGCCAGATTTTCGGATTACGATGGGATAGGAGCCTGCTATCAAATCTGGAAAGACATTGGATATTTGGAAGGATAGACCTCCATTAATGCTGTACTCCAAACTATCTCCCGTAGCCAGTAAAGTAATTTTCCCATCTCGAGAATCGCATTCTGAAGGATCTTCTTGGTCAATTGTAACCAAATTTGGGCCAGATATATTTTCCAGTACAACTTGCTCGCTAACCCTACAATTGGGGTTATCGATCTCTCTCACAACAACGGTGTAGGAACCAGCTATTAGTTCTGGAAATTCAGGTGAGGATTGGAAAGAATCCCCTCCATCGATGCTATACTCTGGATTATCCGCTAATACATCCAAAAATATACTACCAGGAGCGTTTTCATCAGAACCACAAGCTCCAGGATCTACCTTGTCTGCAGACAATATCTCTGGGTTTGCTGGTTCGAGAAAAATAAGGGTATCACTTACTGCACAGGTTGGCTCTTCGATATTTCTGACAATTATCGGAAAAATTCCTCCACCCAATTCAGAGAAGTTACTATCCAATTGAAAGCTCTCTCCCCCATCTATGCTATATTCCCAGTCTCCTTCACTTGCCTGGATTAAAATGATTCCATTTGAATTACCGCAACCTTCTGGAGGAACGGAAAGCGAAGTTGACAGGACTTCTGGACTTCCAGGTGCGGTTAAAACGATTCTTTCTGAAAGAAAACAAGCATTTAGGTCAACTTCCTGAATAAAAATGTCATATGCGCCAGCTCCCAAATTTACGAATGTATTATCATCTTGATATGTATTTCCCCCATCAATGCTAAATTCTAGGTTTTGCCCTGTTGCCTTAATTACGATAGACCCATCCCTTGCCCCACAGGTGGTTTCATCGATTACATCGATTTCAACAATTTCCATCCCACAAGCCAAGGTTTTACCTGAAACTGCCTGGGACTGTAGAGAAACATTCCCCGATAGATCATAGGCACTTACGGCAAATTGGTACATGGTATTGGGGGCTAAATTCTCTACTAGGAAGGATTCAACATCTCCTATAATGGTATCACTAGGTGGAGAAATCCCATCTCTATAAATGTAGTATCCTGCTACGCTTACATTGTCTGTAGCTCGCTGCCAACTCAGCGAGATAGAAGTCAGACCAGAATCTGTGATGGCTAGATTAAGAGGCGTTGTAGGAGCTTCTACATCAATAACTTCTAGGACAGAAATCATTAACGTATCTGAACTGGTACAGCTTTCACTATCCGTAACAGTATAGTAGACTTCATAATCTCCAGCTCCTATACCTGGATCAAAAATTCCTAGTTCACTCACCTCTCCACCCCAACTTCCTCCTGTGGGAGAAGCTGAGAGTTGTTGAGGTTCCACTCCTATAATAAAAGGACCTGCCGGATCTATACTAACAAGTGGCAAGGGGGGACCTCCTATGGAAAAGGCTCCCTGCTCTTGACATCCAAAATATACAAATTCCCATGTGTAATCTCCTTGTGCTAGGGAAGATAAAGAATCCACTAGATCTCCTGCTGCATCGCGGATAGAAAACGCACCAGCATCAGGAGTTGCACTTACCACAACACTACCGTTTCCTGCACAAGTCTGAGCATCTGTAGGTACCACTTCCACCAAAGGGGAAGTTACACAAGTATTCTCATTACACCCGATTACCTCAAGCTCTGCGAAGTGCAAAAGACTATTGGTACCTAACTGAATCCGAACATACCGGCCAGTAGTATTTACTTCTACAAACAATGAATCTCCAACTGGTTCGATAAAATTGAGAGCCGTGACGGAAGAATCTGCCAAAAGGTCAGAAAAAGTTGCTGCAGGATCTATAGGGAAATCTGAGAATAGAAGGAAAAAGTTATTCATTCTATCCTGACAACAATCCGTACGGTTGTAGATTTTTACAGTCTGAATGCGTGCAACAGTCTCTAGGTCAACTTCCCACCAAGGATTCTCCTCCCGTTGTGTGTGAGCTAAGGAAGCATTCTCCCATGGCCCCCTTGTACCATCTTTGTCTCCATCTACCCCGAGGCTTGCAAAACCTAACCCATACAGGCTCGATTGTGTAGTTGGTTTTCCCAAGGCTAAATTCTCGACATCCCCACATGCATCTGGTACCTGTGCATGTAAACTAATAGGAAAAATCCACATGAGTGAGAATAAAAAGGAAATATGCAGCAAGTTGGCTTTTGGATGTACCCTAGCAAATGCTATCATACAAGGAATACTTTCTTATCTCTTTAGAACCTAAAACACACTGAATCAGGTCATTAGGACCAAACCATTCCCCTCCTTACTAAAGCGATGGAAAGTGCTAATTTATTGTACTTTTCAGAAGTGCGGAATAGCTAATTAAACGAACTACAAATGTACCATTTACTAGGGCGATAAATGATGCAAAAACTATAATATGATTACATAGAGAATAAATTTTCCCCTAAATTATTTTCAGGATTGCACAATTCAAACAATTAATACTTACCCTTATTATTGAACCTTTACAATCTTAACGGAGGCTGACTGAGTCTCGCCTTTTAGGTGAACCCAATAAATACCAGCTGCCAAGTTATGTCCCAGTTTATACGATTGTCCAGCATCGCCTCGCCCAGCCCATACAACTTGTCCCAATCCATTAAGGATAGAGATTTCCACCTGCTCCCCTGAAGGGTAGTTGGTAGATAACTCAAAGAAGTCTTGATAAGGATTAGGTTTTACGGATACCTTCAATGGCTCAAAATCCAAAATATTGGGGGCCACATCTGGGTTCTGGAACCTTTGGGAATTGCTTTCTGTACAGCCAGCAACTTCTACTTCAGCAAGGTGAAGCGTTCTATTGCCACCCACCAATTTTACTACAATATACCTTCCTTGAGCCTGATTCAAAGAGATGATTTCTGTAAGCCCAAGGGTATTGGTGTTATATACAGACTGGACGTTGGCGTCTCCCAATAAGGTGCTGATACTTTGCGAAGCATCTATATCCTGCGAGGAAATGAATACATAAAAGTCTTCCAGACGATCCTGACAACAATTACTCCGGTTGAATAGCTTAATATACGTAAGGGTAGCTTCTACTTCCAGATCTACTTTCCACCAGGGCTCTGTCCCTGTGCTAGCGTGCTGCAAGTCAGCTCCTGCTCCCCAAGGTGTGGTTCCAGTAGTATCTCCATCTACCGCTATGTCCGATGCTCCTTCGCCATACTGACCCATCTGACTGGTTGGTTTACCCAAAGCCAGATTGGTGGGAGTGGTACAACTATCTGATTGACAACTAGGTTCTGTTAGGATTGTAGTATCTATAGCAACACAACCCATTGAGAGAATTTCACGGACATAAATATTATAGCTATCCCCTGCTAATCCACTGAAGTAATTGCTATCCTGATAGCTAAGGCCCCCATCTATGCTGTACTCCAAGCTATTACCGCTGGCTAGAATTGTCAAAGTACCATCGGCTACCCCACAATCAGTGGGATCCGTCCCCAGAACCGAACTAATAATCGGGACACTTGGACTGATAAGATTCGTGCTATCTACTGCTTCACAACTAGGATTGAGTTTTTCTCTGACATAGATATTATAGTTATCCCCTGCTAATCCGCTGAAGTAATTGCTATCCTGATAGCTAAGGCCGCCATCTATGCTGTACTCCAAGCTGTCGCCACTAGCTAGAATTGTCAAAGTGCCATCCGAAATTCCACAGCCGGTGGGATTCGTTCCCAAAACCGAACTGATAACTGGAACGGTAGGCAAAGTAATACGAATCGTATCGGTAACTACACAGGTGGTATCTAATTTCTCGCGAACAAAGACTGTATACAATCCACTGCCCAGCCCTGAGAAAGTAGCTGTATCCTGGTAGTTCACTCCTCCGTCTATGCTATATTCTAGACTATCTCCTGTTGCATTTACGGCAATTTCTCCATCAGAAAGGCCACAACTCGAAGGCGTCATCGCAATGAGGCTATCGATACTTGCAACACATTGTCCTGTGATATTACAGCCATATACTTCTACCTCAGCCATGTGAAGTTGGACACTTGAGGCGGTTAGTTTTATGGCAGCAAACTGTCCGTTTATATGGCCTAAACTTATGGTCTCTATTAAGCCTGCGCTACCAGGGAAGTGGAAAGCAGTTATACTCGTATCTGCCAATAGGGTATCGATGGCTAGATTGGCATCGAAATCAGAAGAAGCTACAAGGATGTAGAAATTATTCAGTCTACTTTGACAGCAATTGCTTCGATTATATATTCTCATACTGTCCAAGGGGTTTACACTCCCCAAATTCACCTTCCACCAAGGCTGGGATTCCGTTTGCGTATGTTGTAAGTCTGCGTCTTGGCCCCAAACATTCGTTCCGGAAGTGTCTCCATCTACGGCTATTTCAGGAACGCCATCCCCGTATTGGCTGGATTGAGAAACACTTTTTCCCAATGCCAAGTTACTCGAACAGTCAATTGAATCACATGCAGATGAACTGGCAACTTGCACCGTATCACTTGCTACGCAATTCGAATCGAGTGAATTTCTTATTTGAATGAAATAGTTTCCTCCTGATAGGTTGTAGAAAGTTGATGAGTCTTGGAATTGGTTTCCGCCGTCTATGCTGTATTCCAAGTTATTTCCATATGCAGTGATTGCAATTGTTCCATTGGGATTATCACAATCCGTTTGAAGTGTACTGGAAACTTCTGTAATTCCTACGGCAGAAGAAGCTATAATTGATACAGGGTTATTGGGATATTCTAGTTCACATCCCCCTTGGTTTGCCTCGCGGACTTTGAGATAATAATAGCCAGATGCGAGCGAGTCATATGTAGGAGAACTTTGGTACGTAAGACCTCCATCTATACTGTATAGTAAGTCATTCCCATTTGCCTGAATAAATAGAAATCCATCCTCCTCTGTACAACTAGTAGGAGGAGTAGTCGCCAAACTTGAAAAGGAAAGGTTACACGGAGGGAGTTCTGGTAGGGGACATCCGTACACCTCGACCTCTGCCAGATGTATCAACCCTGTCCCTGTCATTTTGATCAACAAGGTGCTCCCATGCTGGTGATTCAAGGAAAGGGTCTCTTCTAGCCCTGCTGGTCCGGAAAAGTATACGGAATACAAGGTACTATCTGCCAGAAGAGAGTCTAAGCTTTGGGTAGCATCGATATCACCATCTGAAACAAATACATAGAAGTCTCTCAACCGATCCTGGCAGCAATCGCTGCGGTTAAGGATCTTAACATTTTCCAATTGGTATAGGGTATCCAAACTGAGTTTCCACCAGGGTTCTGTCTCTGTCTGTGTATGCTGTAAGGTAGGGTCATTTCCCCAGGGAGAAGTTCCCGATTGCACTCCGTCTACCGCTACCCCAGAAACTCCATTTCCGTACGTACTAGATTGGGAAGTTGCCTGGCCTAATGCAATATTTTGAAGTGGATCACAAGTGGGACACTGATCGGGTTCCAAGATGAATACTTGATCCGAAATGGTACAACTGGTGGTATCTCCCGACTCTCTTACAAATACCCAATACGATCCACCTTCAAGGTTTTCAAAAAGGGAGCTACTACTATAAGTAATGCCTCCATCAATGCTATATTCCAAGGAATTTCCTTGAGCTTGAATGCTTATGGATCCATCATTCAATCCACAGGCAGTTACAGGCGAAAGTACAATATTGGAAACGGTAATTCCACAGGAACGCGTAAAGGCGAATAAGGAATCTGATTCGTAAGATTCATTGCCTGCCTCATCGAGGGCGCTGATTGTAATAATGAAAGACGCACCTTGTTCTAGGCCGTAGAGATCAATTACGTTACCAAAGGGGCTGTAGGGAACTTCATAAATGATTACCTGTGTCCCTTTGTCAACGTGGATTTTGTAACCTGATACCCCAACGTTATCTGTAGATGCATCCCAGGTAACCTGTAGGGTATTTCCTGTAGAGTCAGAAACAACCAAGCCTGTTGGGACCGTTGGGGGAATAGTGTCCTGATTGCCCAAGCTATTGATCCATTCCGTAAGAACCTGAATATAAGTGGTATCGACAATCGTTACTCCTAATGGGGGCATTCGGTTTCCATCAGAACTTCCATCTCTAATCCAAAGCTCGGACGTATGGGGATCCCCAGGATTAATGATAACCCCACCGGGCGTAGAGGAAGCACTGATGTTGGAAGCATTGATTAAGTTTTGGTTCGTTAGCTGTGTGGTAAACCGAGCATCAAAGGCTCCTTGAACGTAATTGGGTCTGTGGCAATAGGCACAATTAATGTCCAAATAGGATCTCACCCTGCTTTCCAACGAGGCTGTTGAGTCCTCAATATCTACACTTTTGAGGTATTGGGAATGATTTCCAATATCTGAATCAAAAATGCCCCATGCATTCCAAGTATCCAGTTGATTGGCTGTGGTCCCACCCGAGGGATAGTAAAAATCTCCATTCAGGTGGTGCGTCTTCACACCCAATACGTAGGTTGCTGCCTCATTGTGGCAGGTCATACACTGCTGTCTACTGGGGTAATTCCAGGTCTGCGTGTAGGTTCCTCCTCCAGCTCTGGCAATAGTAAAGTCTTTGGAATCCCCATCTGTAAGCAGGGTTGCCTCTGTTCCTTGATCATTCCATTGATAGGTAACTCCATAGCCCCTACCATCTGCAGTTATTACAAAAAAACGTGTTTCAAGTCTCTTGGTAATGCTGGGATTCGCTTCATCTACAGGCAGTTCAAAATGCTTTATTATGACCGTCCCAGATGGAAAAATCCACTCGTTTTCTGCATTAAAAGTAACTTTCTCACTCGCCTCATCGAAGATTCCGTCATTAGGAATAGCAATCCACTGCTGTTTTAGCGCTCCGTCTGTCCAGAGCCTCGCATTGGGTTTATAAGGAAAAATCCCTTGCGAAGGGGTCAAAGAGTTTAGGTCTGTAAAAGCCCCAGTTTGTGACAATAAGGCCGGAGGATCGGGGGTAATACTAGTTTTTTGAAGTTTAAACACCTTTCCCCCATCCATATCGGTTCCAAACAGTTTGAGGATAAATACCTCACCATTTGAATCTGTTCCGAAGGAAGATATTCCATTTTTTGTTCCGACACCTTCTGCAGGTACAGTAACTAGTGATTCCTTTACGGGCTCGCCTCCTTGTGCGTCTTCTTCCAAGGTCCACACACTACGGAAGGTATGATCTCCAAATATGTATTTCCCAAATAGTGTGGGAAATTTAGTCCCCCTGTATACAAATCCACCAATTACGCTAGTACCCTCCGTCCGATTGTATGAGTATACCGGATCGCGGTCGTTTCCAATAAGTGGATTGGGTTGAGCCTTTGGACCTGGGCCATGTCCTTCTTTGTAAGGCCATTGCAAATTGTCACCTTTCGCAATTTTACTTACTTCCTCAATAAGACTCTGCCCAATGTCTCCTACCCATATATCTCCCGTTTGTGGATCTCGCGTCATCCGGTGAGGACTTCTCAAACCCAATGCATAAAATTCTTCTAGGATTGCACCCGTAGAATCTAACCAAGGATTATCATTGGGGATGTAATAGCCTTGGGTAAAGCTTCCTGGCCATCCCGTAGGAGGATCGGCTGAGTTCTGGGGCTGTCTCCTGATAGGATGACTTCGGGTCGAATCTTTATCGACATCTATTCGCATTACCCCACTGAAGAGCCATTGATCTATAGCCTGGGTGGTGTTGAAAAAGTCGTTGGAGCTTCCTTCATCTCCTATACTCAAATACAAAAATCCATCTGGAGCAAAAAACATTCCCCCACCATTATGCCATCGATGTCTATCATACTGCTGAATCAGTACATACTCTGTGCTAGGATCTACCGTACTGGCACTGTCTGCCAAGGTAAACCTGGATAAGCGAAGATACGCCTTTTCTCCGTCCACTTGCCCAGTTGTATATCGGTAGTAAACATAGAAATACCCTCGATTGGGAGAGCCTGCTTGACCAAATTCTGGGTGAAACACTACTCCTAGCAACCCGCAGTCGTCCGCCACATAAATCTGCGATTCAATATCCAGAAATATCGTTTTGACGGAGGTATTAGAATCATTTTCGATCGTCCAGAGCTTACCTGACTTACCCGCTATGAGTAACTCTGTTGTTCCAGGTACTTCTAAAATAGAAACAGGATCTACAAAAGTTAAGTTGGGAAAAGCATTTACAACCTCCCAAGATCCTGAAGGCCCTGGAGTCTGGTCAGGGAAAATCCCATTTAAATATGGATCTATCGAATCTGGCGCAGGGATTACCTGAGAATAGGCCAGTCGGCTAAAGCCCAAAAGGCACCCTATCAGCAATGTGTACTGACATATTCCCCGAATAGTCAGTATGCTGAATAAGGAGCATAGTTGGTAAACCGATAGAGATTTCTTCATCAATAGAAATGTTAGAGGTTTCCTCATGCTGTGTCAAAGGAAGCTAGCCTATAAGACCAAAGTCCCAGTTAAGAAGTTGAATGTGTAACGATGTGCAATGCTAGAACAAATATAACCAATAAATAAATAATTTATTAACT